>JAWAQC010000054.1:0-5959 GCA_038894115.1 Candidatus Woesearchaeota archaeon
AAGACCAGTTGCCTTCGTATTTGCCCGCATTTGATTATCGCATCGTTAGTGTTAATGAATCCGACCGTGCCTTGGTCTATGCAATTACTAAGAAGAGAAGGACATTGACGACAGGGGAAAAAACCACTGACCTTGAGGGAAAGGAAGAAGGAGTGCTCTACGAGGCAAGTGCAAATTTGCTTGAGCCGCTTGCTGTTGATTTTAGCCTGGTTGATGCAGCAAAATCTTTAACAACTCAAATCAAATCTTGCACTGATTTTTCTTGTGTTGAACAAAAAGAACGTGATTTTAGAAAAGCGTATCCTGAGAACAAGCTCTTAGAAACTTGCTATCGTCCCCATGAAAAGGCTGCCTATGCCTTTTATGACCAGTATCGTCGATGCCAAGAAAGCCCGCAGTTCAATTGCACCTGCATTCTTTCACTGCAAGCCTATGACGCTTCCTCGATGCCAAAATCTACCGAGATTGTCCTTTTCCCCTTTTCCTTAAATACGTCAGGAATTGTCTATGAGAATTATGCACCCAGTACCAGCCTGTATCTACAAGCCCAATCCCCGCTTGCTCAACATCCTAAATTGTTTGATAAGCTTACTGTAACCATCGAGGGAAAAAAAGCAACGCTTCTTGCCTATGAAGAGGACCAGCAGGCAAGCTTGCAGTCCTTTAGCCAACCTTCTGCACCAGGGAGCAGCGCGCAGGGCAATGCGCAGCAAGGCCAGCAACCTTCGGGGTTGCCATCACCTGCGCAGCAGCAGTTTTTAGTGCGCCACCGTGTTTCCTATGAGAATGAAATTATCGTCTATAAGCGAAGCGATGATAGCCTCGCATTTTTAAGCAATGCCCAGCAGGCAGCAGGCATTGCCTCATGTTATTTGCCAGAGCCGTTGGAAAAGCGCTACTGCATGATGACCAGCGACAAGCACCTCTTTTTTGACTCCTCTCAAAAAGCCTATCGGGTTGAGCAGCTTGGGCTTCGGTTTGCAATCAGCCTTAATGACACAACCTTGCCAGATCCTCTTCCTACGCTTCCCTCTATTGCTGATAAAGCAAATGCCGATGACACGGTCCTTGTACAATTTGCTCCGTTAGCTCATCCTAAAGTGATTTACTATGGAATCTATGTAGCTGACAAGCCCTTTACGTCTGTTGCGGATGCAACGCTTGTTGAGCGTATCCTCGTGCGCAATCCAATGACGGCTGGAGTGATTACCTACGAGCTTGCATTGCCTGACGGTGTCCAGCAGTATGTTGCTGTTGCCCCGCAGACAATGCGCGGTGCGCTTCAGCCTTCTGTTACCAGTGTTCCTGCGCTTTCTATTGACGACAATCCTCCTCTGGCCGTGCGAGGGCTGCAGCGCCAAGGACCCTTTACTTCACGAGCAAGCAATGTGATTGAGGTGAGCATTGCAAACGGCGAGTCGATTGCGCTTTCCTGGCAAAAGCCGTTGCTGAGCAAAAACGGCCAGCTGCTTACTGATCTTCAGGGATATTTTATCTTTGTCAATCCTTCTGATCCACTGCCTAAGTATACGAGTATTCAGTCCTGCCTCAGCGCTCAGGAAAAATGCATTTATACCAAGGAGACAAGCTATACCCTTACTGGGCTTGCTCCTGGCACCTACACCATTTTAGTTGTAGGGTTTGATGAAGCGTTCAATTATGAGGGCGCTGCAGATCCTGCAGCAGGTGCGCAGCAACTCTTCCACACCTCATTTGCGATTCCGTTTTCTACTCCAACGATGACCGTCAACAGTTGTTTTGCCCTGCGCAGTATTCCTGGAGAGGGCGCACGGTTCCATACTGGCATTGATGTTGCAGGGCCAACAGGCACGCCTATTACTGCAGTTGCTGACGGGGTGGTCACCTTTACCTGCGTCACCACGATTAATTCCTATTATCCTCCCAAGCGTTCTGATGGATGCGGCGGCTACGGTGCAAGTGTATACCTGCAGCATGTTGCTGACGATCCTGCTGCTCCAGCCCTTGAAACACGTTATGGGCATCTTTCAAGCGTGCTCGTGCGCAAGGGGCAGTTTGTCCGCCAGGGCCAAGTGATTGGCCTGATGGGCAATACTGGGCATTCAACAGGGCCGCACCTGCATTTTGAAGTGCGCAAGGACGGAAAACCCTACAATCCTTTGTGTTTTTTCCCTGAGGGATCTTTTACAGTTCGCCAGGCAGGCAGCTGCAAGAACCATGTGCCGCAATGCGAGCCTTGGATGCAGCAGTGGTCGTAGTGTAGGCATTCAAAAGCTCGTCTTAAGAAGGAGGAATAAACGAAGGGATACATCCAAGCGATGTTCTTTGCGTGTCTTGCTTTCTTTTTTTGGTGTCTTTTCTTGCTTTTGCTCAGGCAAGGAACCTATTGTCCTTCGGGTTTTTCTGTTGCTAAGACACGCTGGTGGAAATCATCAAGTTTTTTTGCAAGGTCTTTGTACCCGTTTTCAATTTCTACCCAAATAAAGGATAATTTTTTGCGTACTTCGTCAATATAGGCGCTGTCATCCAGGTGCATCTTTTTATAGGCAATTTCTTTTTCCAAGGTTTTGAAAAAGATTTCTTCAAACTTTGCGTAATTTTTCATTACAATCAGCCAAAATTCCTCAATGTATTCTTTCAATTCGTTGCGCATTGCCTGGTGCTCATCCACCGGTGGTTTGATTGCAATATCGTCGTGTAGTGAAACATATTGGGTTTTGTGGGCTACACGAAGGGCGTTTTCTTGCACTTCAAATTCACGCTTAAGCTGCAGGTAGGATTTTTCTAATTCTTCTTTAACAGCGTTCATCGCTTTGTGCGTGAGGCGCAGCACTTCTTCATGGGACATGCCCCTGGCTTCAGCTTCTCCTGCACGAAGCCAAAACATGTTAAAGATCAGCTCGAATTTCATGAGGGATTTATCAACCTCTTTCCAAAAGTTTTCAAGTTTCAGTTTGCGCTCTATTGCTGCTCGGAATTTTTCATCGAGCTTGAACGTGGTGTCAGCTTGCTCGTCAATTGCGACTTTAAGGATGGTCAGCAGTTTTGCAAAAATGATGTTGCCTCTGGCAACTGATCGGTGCGGTAATTCGCCTTTAATGGCAATGGCAAGCTGCCGGCGCTCTTCCTGGCTGGCAATCTCAAGGTTGCGTATCCCTACCTGTTGCCGTGCTTCTTCAAGGACTTGGCGTGCCTTTTCCCTGCTTTGGAATTCTGTGCGCAGGAACTGTAGCAAGTCATCTTCCATCATAGGAGATTTCACCTGTGTTTGTATGCACAGCTGTTGTATTTTTCATTGAACGGAGCGTTCTTGGTTCTTGCGGTTGTTTTGTTGTTAGTGTTTAGGCAGGAAGCTTTGTTGTTCTTTTTTTGCTCTCGTCTTTTAGGGCTGTTCTTGAGGTGTTTTTTGCGATGCTTTTTATTAGGTATGAAGGATGATTTTGGCTTCTTGTTTTGGTTATGGGATTTAGGTCTCAGTATTGTTAAGGTACTCATTGACTAGTTCTATAAAGGTTGCATTGCTCCAGGCTTGGTTCCAGCAACCATAGGAAGAGCGCTGGCTTGCGGCGCTGATTTCTGAGCAGGATCCAAGCGCACCGCTGGTGAGGATTTCCTGGGTTGATGCATGAAGAATCGCCTTCCAGTACTGCTTGTACTTTTTTTTATTAAGGTCAAGCATGCAGCATGCTGCAAGATGGTTAAGGTAATACCAACTATCTCCACGATGGTAACTTTGGTTGTCGGCTCCGGTATGTTCTGGGCAGTAATAGGGGCTGGCTTTGTCAATCGTGCGCAGTCCCCCCCACTCGCACCAAAGTGCTGGCAGTGCCCGATCAAACACTGCTTCCCATTCTTTAGGGCTCAGGAGTGGTTTGTGAATATAGTAGGCAAGGAAAAGGTTGGGCCGGATCGTCGTGTCATTTTTTCCGTCAGCAAGTAGATTGCCATGAAAGAAAAGGTCGCGAATATTTTTTCGCAATGATGCATACTGTTCTTCATAATCAAGGGTTTTTCTTCCTAATTGTTTTCCTAACCTAATGGCAACGTCGTACATTGCAAGTTGCAGGGCTTGAATTTCGATTCTGTACCCCTCGCGCACGTCGGTAAATGAGCCAGTATCCATCCAGGTTTCAAGCGGGTTATTTTTGATGAGCAGGTGGTTGCCATAATGCGCAGTTGACTGGAGCAGTGCATGGTCTAGCCGAATTGCAATCCATGCTAATTCTTCTTCTGTAAAGAGTGCTTCATCCTGGTCCGCAGTTATCAGCTGGTGCAGGCGTAAAAAGACCCAGCCGACAGCATCAGCACTTCCAAGGCTGGTTGGGGGGTTTCTGTTTGGGATGCGTCCATCAGGTTGGAGGATGTTTACCAGGCTCATGAGCCGATGCTTGACAAATTGTAATTCTTTTTTTTCTTTGATGAGCGCTCCGCATGCTATTGCTTCATCTCGTGTCCAGATTTGCGTAAACCACGGCAGGCCAGCATAGACCCCTTCAGGTGTCATGAGCATGTACAACGAGCGTTTTGCCTGCTGGTATGCCACAAGGAGTTCACGCTCATCTTCTTGATTCTTTTTTGGTGTGCGCAAAAGCGTGCTGGGTTGGGTTGGTTTTGCATCCGATACTCCTGGTGCAGTTGATATTCCTACGTGATGCCCTCCACGATAGGCTAGTGCTTGTTCTGTGGCAGAATGCGTAAATTGCCGTAAGGTCTCTTTTTTTTCAGAGAGCAGGTTATAAAACTGGTGCACAAGGTGGGAGGCACGCTCCTTTGCGATCGCCTTGCTTAGTCCATACGCGAAAACAAGGTCTGCACTGCCATCGATTTGGAGGTTGCAGGCTTCATATACCCACGAGCTTGTTGGTGTGTCCTTGCGTTTGCTATCGTAAGGGTAGTGCACTTCTTTCCATTGCTCAAGCAGCGCAGATGCTCCAGGATGATAGATTGCTAGATAGAGCTCGTATTGTTTTTGCGAGGGGTTTTGGGTGCCAGTTTGGTATTTGTTGTAGGTGATAAGTAAAAAATTTCCTTCACGCTCAATGGTGTAAAAGCGTCCTTGGTCATGAAAATCATCCATTTTGCGCATATCAAGCACAAGGCGGCAAAATCCTGTAAAATTACGGACTCGGTAAATTAATCCTGGAAGGGTGAGGGCAAATTCTTCCTGGGGAAGGGAAAGCAGCGATACATACTCTTGTGGGGTAAGTGCGCTTTGATTATACAGGCGTTTGTAGCCGGTTTTGGTAAGGAGTGTTCCATATGGCAGGGCAGTAAGCCCAAGACTGTGGATAAGTTTGTAGTACTCTTGGCCTTCTTTCATAAATAAGCCATTATATTTGGAGGTGGTGTATGCTCCAAAAAAAAGAAAATCACCTTGCTGGTTCATATCAAAAACATGTGATGCATCAGTTTGTTTGCTAAGAAAAAGCTGACCATCTCTATAAAAAACATACATGCACGACCACCTGCTTTTTTATCCTTGGGATGTGCCGTTCTTGCCTTTCTCTTCTCATGCTTTTTTAGCAACGGATTCGAAGCGCAAGGCCATCCTTAGGATGCACTAATCATTTTATTTGGTTTGGATGCCTATGGGGGTGCTTGTGGGAAGCAAAGGTATCCTTCAATACTGCTTCTTTACACCACTTCAAAAGTAAAACAGGAAAGCTGGTCCTTCCAAAACAATACATGTTCTTTTGCTTTACTTATTTAAAAAGTTTCGCATTCTTTGATGGGGAAAGGCAAGCCAAGGAAGCAAAAACAGCTAATAGACAAGGGCAAAGACCAATACTTCTTTTTTTAATCCTTATCCTTATTTGTTTAGTTTTCTTTTAGTTTTACTTTTTTAGTTTTAATTATTATTTTTTTATCATTACATTATTCTTTTATTATTAAAATTATTTTTACGATTAAATGTTACTGTCATTTATTCCTAAGATATTCCCAAGAGCAGCATCAAGAAAGCGACTGGAGTTTGTGCTTT
>JAWAQC010000055.1:0-5929 GCA_038894115.1 Candidatus Woesearchaeota archaeon
CCCATACATTACTCGTTCTTCAGCCTTCTTCTTTGTCTTAACCTATACGCTTGAATTTACGCTTGAAGAATTTGACCAATACAAATGAATATTTTCTTTTACTGGACCTAATCTCTTTTCTTTTTTAATCTTTCATAATTATAATTTATCTATATTATAATCTTATAATACTTCTTTTAGTGATTAAGTCCCCTAAGCTCTCTTTTATAATTCTTACATTATTCGTTTATATTTCTGCTTTATTTAGACCTTTAAATCTTGAGCATATTTAGTATTTATTATTCCAGCTCATCGGTACTTCCAAGACTATTTTAATCTTAGTTCTGTTTAGAAACGATTTTGTAAGAAGAGAATCTTAAATGTTGTTACTTTTAAAAAGTACTTTTTATTTATAATTAAAAAATTTTTTTGCTTTTCTTTCGCCTAATCTTATTTCTTGTAGAAGTTCTTTAGTTTACAAATACATTTTAACTATAGAAAACTTTATATAGGTATTGTTCTAAAAATATTTTAAGGCTATGTGTTTTGCATTAATTCAATAAAGTGTTTTATTGATCTATAAAAAATTTATGAGGTGTATCCTTTATGGCTAAAACCTGGTTTTCAAAAGCACAAACTGCTACAGAATATATGATTATTCTTGCAGTGGTCATTATTATTGCTCTTATTGTTGTTGGTGTAATGGGGGGTATCCCTGGAATTGGTAAAAGCACAGGATCAAGAACTAGTTCTGCAGCATGGAAAACTGCAGATGTAGGGATTGACGATTATAGTTTTGCAGCAACAGGTGGTAGAATTCTTGTAAAAAATAATTTTGCATTTCCTATTAGAATAACAGATATTAATATATCAACAGTTCCAACGGGTTCACCTACTATTACTTTTTATGCTCCTGATTTTACCCTTGAGGCTGGGGAATCAAAATTAATCTCAAATCTTAGTCTAAGTGGGAGTAATAATCCTTGTGGATTAACAGGAGTTGCACCTGGTGATTCCTATTCGATTAATATTCGGTTTAAATACACTAATCTAAAAACAAACGCAGTGAGTATTTTCCCAACTGGAACAATGAGATTAGAAGGCCAGTGTGTTCAATCACTAACCTAAACTTATTTTTTAGACCTTTCTTTTTTAACAACCTTTAAATACTTGTTTTTTTATTTTTTCTTATATGATGAATCGTTCTAAAGCTCAAGCAGCAACAGAATATCTTATTATTTTAGCAGTTGTCCTTGTCATCGCTTTGATTTTATTAGGTACGTTTATTGATATTCCTTCTCTTGGTCATTCTTCCGAGATCCAGGCAAATGCAAAATTTTGGCAAACAGCAGAAATCGGTATTATTTCTCATGCATTTATTAATGATAACACTCCACAACCTGATGGTATTTTGATTATCAAAAATAACTTTCGCACAAGAATTGAAATCACCCAAATTAACATTTCCTTAACTCCAGAAACCTCAGTAGCAATTTATACTCTTCCAATCGATTTAACTCCAGGAAAGCAGCAAACTATCCAAGTAAATAGTAATACCAATAACCCTTGCTATCAACAGCAAGCAGGTAGTAGTTATAGTGTAGGAATTACATTCAAATATGTAGATAAAGAAATAGGAAACACGTACTATTATCGGGGAGCGGGCAATAAACTAAAAGGAAGATGCGCTCAATCACTAAGTTAACCCTTTTGCTTGTTTTTGTTCATAACGCTGCACTTATTTTCTTGTCATGCTTTTTATTTTTGTTGTTGTGATGTTTCGATTCTTTTAATAGCGTTTGGAAGTTGCTTAAGGGTTGTAATCCTGGTTGTTTCTGAAGAGAATTCCTTTTTGTTTTTGCTTCTATCAAGAAAAATCGCATGGATTCCAACTTGTCTTGGAATTGCATAATCAAATTCATAATGGTCTCCAAGATGAAGCCATTCATTTGGGCTACATGCATGGTTTTGTAAAATCGTTTTATAGATTTCCCTATCTTTTTTTAACTGTTTAAAATCATCAGTTACCGAATATATTTTTTTAAACAACCTTGTTTTTCCTTTAAGTTTGTATTGTACAAACATTTTTGGAGATTGCGTAATAATATATAATGGATATTTTTTTGCAAGGATAGGAAGAACTGAGGTATCCGCATACCATCGTAACTTTGATGAGGCTTGGTAAAGCAATGTTTCTGGTTTTCCTTTTAATCCTAATTCTTGATACCAAAATGTCAAGTTTGTCCATTGATTATGATGCAGCAATATTTGGTAGCGCTCACAAACCTCTTTTTTTGCATTCTTGATACTTATCAATTTTTCTTTTGCATACACTTCAGGAAGAAGTCGTTTCCAAACCACATTATCAAATTGAAAATCAATGAGCGTACCGTCTAAATCAAATGAAACAGCTTTAATTACCAACCCTATCCCTTTTTATCGTCGTTGTTTTTTAAGAAATTGCTTTAATTTAAGGAGTGCATTTCTTCTGAAAATATTTGGAAGATCATATTTTTCTCTCAATTCGCCATACGTCTTTTGTTCGCCTTCGGGGATAAAAATACTATCTTGTCCCCATCCCCCTTTTCCCTGCTCTTTAAATGCTATCGTTCCTTTTTCTTTTCCAACAAACACGAAAGGTTTTGCTCCCGGTTTGCAATACCCAATTGCTGAAATGTACATACAACTGCGCTGGCTTTTTTGTTTTTTTCTCTCAAGCAGTTTTAAAATCCCTTTGTTTCCGATCTTCTCAAAAACATGTTTTGTGTAAGGACCAGGAAATCCATTCAATGCATCGATAAACAATCCTGAATCTTCAATAATAACAGGTTCACCTAGTTCTTCAGCAAGGGTTTTAACTGCAGCAAGGCTTACCTCTTCAACTGTATTTGCTTGGATTTCTTGATAGGGAATATTTTTATGGGTAACAAGTATTTCAGGCTCAAGCATTGCTTTGCATTCGTTTACTTTATATTTGTTGCTGGTAATAAAGGTTACTCTTCTAACTTTTTTTTCCATTGCCTCACCTTATTTTTTCCTCCTCAATTTTTTTGTTGATGAAACAACAACAAGTTTTAAACATTTTTCCTATTTTTATTTTTTGTTTTTGTTTGTTTTACGTTAGGTTTTCCCTTTTTTTCTTCTTGTACTTTTTATTCTAGAGTAGTTCATACCTCGTTTTTATTTTTGTTGTTTTCTTATCCTATTGGCAACATCTTGTTCTATTGGTCATCCTTTTCCTCGACCCTCATTTTTTTTCTTGTTTTGGATGTCAATCGTTCTTTAGTGCTCTTTGTAGTAGGAGAGGTGCAGCAAACGGCATAAGGTATAAAAGAAAAAACACTTCAAGCGGTGAATACCTACTGTTTTTTGCAATTTCCTTTGCAAGAGAAAACACCTGCTTCGCATTCACTAACGGAATGGCAAGCAAGGATGAATACATAGAATACTCTTTACCTAATTGATAAAGCCAATACCAGTAATAGAGGGTCCCTGTAGCAATACATACCAACCACAGAGCATAGGGATTGGTAATTGCTCCCTCTTGTTTTTTCTGCACGTATTGGATACTTTTTTCATTCTTTTGATTTGCTTTTTGCTGTTCTTCATACTTTTGTGCTTGGGTTTGATCCTGTGCTTGTTCTTGCATATTCTTTTTTTGTTCAAGCTGTTGTTTTGCTTCCTCAATTGCTACATGGAGCTCCTCATCACTGATTCCATAGTTTTTGAGTATTGTTTGCAATTCTTCAAAACTGTAACCTTGTTGCTTGTTCATCACTAAATATGCAACCAGTTTTTGATCCATCTTTTTTTTTTTGTTTTTTTACTTTTTATGCTTTTCTTTTTTTTCTCGTTTTCCTTTTTAATAGTTACAAATCTTTATATACTCACTTTACTTTTTTATTCATTTACCATCTTATCTAACGTTGATGAATCCTAAAACTTGTTGAATCATGAGGTGATGGGAAATGATTAAAGTTGCCATTAATGGGTTTGGTCGTATCGGTCGAATGGTTTTTCGCGCTGGATGCAATGATCCCAATATTCATTTTGTAGCAGTCAACGATATTACTAATACCAAGACACTTGCCCATTTACTTAAGTATGATTCTGTGCACAAGCGGTTTCCTGGTGAGGTCATCCCTACTCCCGATGGATTGCTCATCAATGGAAAATTCTTAAAAGTATTTGCAGAGCGTGATCCAGAACGCCTTCCCTGGAAGGAATTAGGAATTGATGTCGTTGTTGAATCTACAGGGTTTTTTACTGAGCGTGAAGGTGCTCAAAAACACTTAAAAGCAGGTGCAAGAAAAGTGCTGATTAGTGCCCCAGCTAAAGGCCAAGATTTTACGATTGTTAAAGGGGTAAATGAGCACCTGTACAACCCTTCGCTTCATCATATTATCTCAAATGCCTCTTGCACTACAAATTGCCTAGCACCCATTGTTAAAGTGCTGCATGATAATTATGGTGTTGAAAAAGGCTTTATGACAACAGTTCATGCATACACCAGTGACCAAAGAATCCATGATGCACCCCATACTGATTTACGACGAGCCCGTGCTGCTGCAGAAAACATTACTCCTACAACAACCGGTGCAGCTAGTGCTGTAGCTGAAGTCATTCCTGACCTCAAGGGTAAATTAGATGGGATGGCAATTCGTGTTCCAGTTCCTGATGGTTCGATTACCGATTTTGTAGCAATTCTTAAGCGTGAGGTTTCAAAAGAAGAAGTCAATACCCTCTTTAGGAATGTTTCTCAATACCATCTTAAAGGGGTGTTAGAATACACTGAAGATCCAATCGTCTCAACAGATATTGTTGGCAATCCTCATTCGTGCATCTTTGATGCACTTTGCACCAAAGTGCATGGGTCATTGGTTAAAGTTGTTGCATGGTACGACAATGAATGGGGATATAGTTGTAGAGTTATTGATGTAGTGAAAATAATCGGTGCATAACTTTTTTCTTGTTGTTTTTTTCTTCTCCTCTTTTGAATTCTTTTTTTTCTCTGCTTTTTTTTAGTGTGCTGTTGTTCCAAACAGACAAAAGATTTTTATAGGTAAGGCTCCACCCTTTTGGTATGCAAATCATTACAAAAGATGAATTGTTTCTTAAAAAAGAATACTACAAACACTTGATTCTTGATCGTCGTCTTTTGTTTATCCATCCAACTGATACCATTTATGGATTAGGCTGTAATGCTGAAGATCCTTTTGCAGTGGATCAAGTGCGACAATTAAAAGAGCATATGCATTTGCCTTTTTCAGTGATTGCTCCTTCAAAGTTTTGGATTTTACGCCATTGTGAGCTCAATGCTTTAGAGCGTGGTTGGTTAGAGAAATTGCCAGGCCCTTATACCTTAATTCTTCGGCTCAAAACCACCACCGCTGTTGCTCCTGATGTTAATTTAGGATTGCCTACGCTTGGTGTTCGTATTCCAGACCATTGGTTTAGAGAATTTGTTGAGTATGTTGGTGTTCCAATTGTTACAACCTCTGCTAATCGTGCTGGTGATAATTACATGAGAACCCTTGATGATCTGCATCCCTCATTTAAGCGTAGTGTTAGTTTTATTATTTATGATGGTGAGCTTCAAGGAAGACCATCATTGCTTGTCAAAGCAATGGAAGAACAAGAACAAGTCCTTGAACGATAGGGAAGGAAAGGGATGTAGTGTATTTGTTTTAGTGGGTCTTAGATTTTTTCTTTGTTTGCTTTGGTTTTTCCTCTTTTTTTGGTGTTCTCTTTTCTGGGAGGATGTACGTTTGCTTCTTTTCTAGCTCTTTTTTCCTGTTCTTTTTTTTGGGAGTGCTTTCTGGTTGCGTTTGTTCTCTTTTTTGTTCATGATCAGGGTATGTATAGCGCTCGAGTTGTTGCTGCCCGGAAACCCACGTCTTGCCATGAGCAATGTCGGGTGGAGTTGGTGGTATTGTCGTCGTTTGGTTTC
>JAWAQC010000056.1:0-5875 GCA_038894115.1 Candidatus Woesearchaeota archaeon
CACAACACGGGTGCGCATAGACCGCTTATCAGACCGAACTGTTTCAGGTGGATTATATACTCTTCCTGCCGTTGTCCCTCAGGATCATGTTTTCTTTTATGTGCTTTGTTCATCACTCTCATTGATGATGCGTGAGGCCTTTCAAGAGCTTGTCTTCCAAGGTATTGGAGGAAAACGATCTGTTGGATATGGTACCCTTGATTCTGTTTCTATCACACCACTTGAAACCATCGCTCCAGCGTTTCGTGCGCAGTTGCACAAATCTGCTTCTTCTTATGCTTCTCTCTCTATTTTGTATCTTCAGGATCCTCTCCATCTTGAGCAGCTTGAAGCGTATCAGCTCTTTTTTTCTCAAGGTTATGTTTCTGGTAGTGCTTGGTCAGTGCAACGAAAAACTCGTGTTGGCATAAAAGAAGGTGCTGTTGCTCGACAACCACTTCCTGGTGCTTTACATCAAGAAAAAATTTACCGCACCGGTACAGTTCTTTATCGCTTTGGCAATCCTCTGTGGATGCCTTTACGTGAGGGTGATTCCCATGGTTAATGGTTCTCCTGTTCACCTAACTTTGACTGTTCAAACACCACTGCATATTGGCAATGGCATTACGTTGAGCCGTGAGGAATCTATTGTTTTGAAAAAACAATCAGCAAACCAACCACCAACTTTTTTTATCTATGCTATCAACCTTCAAAAGTTACTGAGTAGCATTGAGAAGTTATTCTCTGAAGGAAAAACGTATGCTGATTTTATTGATGCCTATTCTCGTTTCTTAGCTACTCATGATACATTTTCATGGGATACTTTTCTTAAAGATTTAGTTAACCACAGTATTCTTCATGCACCCTCAACCAATGGGAAGTCAAGCTCCGATTTTGTTCTTGAATTGCTTAAACCGTGCTTTTCCCATTGTTTTGGTATCGGAGAAGAAGTTGATCATAATCGCATGAAAGCAAGTCACTGTTTTATTTTTGATCCCAGCGATGAAAAACTTTTTCCTTATCTTCCAGGGTGTAGTATTAAAGGTGCATTGAAAAATGCTCTTGTGTGGTATGAGCTTACAAAAAATAGTACGTTACGAAATTTTTTTAAAAAAGAAGTAGATCAAATCCTTACTTCTTCTCAATCCAATCGTCCTTCTTCTGCAACGCAGTCTGATGATCTGACAAAACTTATTCTTAAGAAGATTGAAGAAAAGATTACGTATTTAGATATTATTGGTAGACCAGGGTTTCAAATAAGTGATTTTTGGGTCGAAGAGCAGGATTCTTCAAAACCTATCCTTGTTATCAAAGAATATCAAAGGCTTGGTATGAAAAAAACATCTGGTTTAGGATTAAACTCTTCCTCAAGTGTTGAATTATCCTATTTAGCAATGCTGATGCCAATGGTACGAGCTCATGGTAAGATTCTTATCCCCACGTCCTGTCCTTATACAGTTACGGAACTTTTGGATATTTTTAAAGCATATAGCCAAGCAGTTATTGCTCTTAACCAAGAGCTTTTTCCTGTGGTTACCTTTCCACAACCCACTTTAGGGTTACTTCAGCTTGGGCTGGGTGGTAATTATTATACCAAGAGTCTTGGTGTGCTTTTGCGTACCCTCTATCCTGGTGATCAAAACCTCTTTAAACTTAGGAAATCTTTTAAGTTTGGGATAAGAAGACAGCCACACTCTTCTTCTATTGCTAGTCTGGATGATTCTGCATCAAAGCATCAATTTCCATCAACCATTGCTGTTGTTAAGTACAACAGTAAATACGTTCAATCAGGATGGGTGCAATTAAGTGTCAACTAAACCTTTAGCACTCCTTTTAACCATTGGTACTCGAGATCTTGGAATTCTTAAAGATGACTATGAGGCATTATCACCACTTCAGCAAAACGTTCTTCAACGTTTCTTTGATATGGATCCTGTTTTCATATGTCAAGGAAAATCGTACTATTATCTTAAAAAGAAAGGAACTGGTGAGCATACGTTTAAATCCTTAACCTCTACTTTCTTTTCCTATCTTAATCAGCCGGAGCATAGTTGGATACTTCCTTTGCTTAAACTTCCCTTACTTGATATTTTTTTTCACTATGCTCATCAACACCATTTTTCCTATCATGAAGTTATTTTGGTTGCTACTGACCAAGAAAATGCGAGTTATGGTAAAGATGATACTCGATGGGTAGCAGAAATTATTACTATGCTGCTTATGCACTCTTCACCTTCATTTTCTTGTTCTCTTGAACTTATTACCCATGATCCGGTTGGAGCTTTTTCCACATCAACCTCTTTTTTCTATCGTCTTTTAAAGAGAAAAACTGCATTGTATACTTTACATTTAGTTACAAGTGGTGGAATCCCACAGATCCGTGAGAGCATTTATCTTCAGTACCTTTTGTTTTTGTCTTCGTTTGAGATTTTTAATATTAGTGATAAAACAGGTACTGTGGTTTCTATTACTAGTTCCTTTCAAGAGTATGCCCGTTATATCCTTTTTAAAAATGATCTTCAGGCATTACTTGCCCAATACCACTATGATAGTATCGTAGAGCTGTTTAATGAAAAGCTTGGAACTGCACTTCAACATCATTCTTCTTATGCATCTTTGTTCCACTTGCTTTCCATAGGGAAAGGAAAACTAGCATTTGATAAAAAAGTTGTATGTGACCATTTTTCTCATCTTAAAAAGTCTTTAAAGGAAAAAGCGAAAGGTGTTTCTTACTGGCTTCCTCATTCGCTTTTTCTTTCTGCGGATCCCTTAGAGCAGCAGTATTGTACTAACCTTTTAGAATTGTTCGATAATCTCATTATTTTTTATGAAAAAAAAGCGTGGGTTGATTTTGTTGCTCGTCTTATTACCTTCTATGATCTTTGCTTAAGTTTTTTCTTTTACCATAGTTATATTGAATTGGTAAAGCAGCGGTTTGGCAGCTCAGATAGCCATCGTCTTCGTGTTGAGCATTTTTATTACAAATCATTTTTAAAATTTGAGGATGTTAAGGTACGACACAAAGAACTAATTAGCCAAATGATAACTGATTTTTGTGCGTTGTATGGTTTTCCGTTTCCTACGCAATCATCACTACGTAGCATGATGGATGGACCATTAGAAAAAACCCATAGTCTCTATACTTTTTATGAGTTGTTGTCCTTAGCAAAGCTTGCTCCTTACCAGCCTTTTTTAGAGATGGTTAAGTCCACTGAAGAAGGTACATCTGCTGATAAAACCCTTAAATCGTTGCGTAACAAAAGTGTTTTAGGTCATGGTTGTAGCCCAGTGAGCAGTGATGAGGTTAGAAGGGTATTAAAAGATCCTGAGCACTTTTGTAGTAATCTCTCCGCTGCACTTACTACAGCACTTTCACTGCCCTCGTTACCTTTTAATACTTACCATTTGCTTAATGGTTTAATTACTACAGTCCTAGATCAGGTCGAAGAACACTTATTTAATGATCTTGTGAGGGTAGCTCCATGAGATTACGTATTCATCTTCTCTCTCAGCACCATGTTCAGTACCAAGAAATTAATCAGTATTTTATTCAAAGCTGGATTTGGAGCCTTTTACAGAATACTGAGTTCTCTAAGCTCCACGACCAAAAGTATTTTAAGTATTTTACCTTTTCAAATCTTTTTCCTGTTGTAGATTTGACACCAAACCAAACGCTCACACTTCTTGTTGCTAGTCCAGATGAATATCTCTTACAAACACTGCAGGAGCAAATGCTTCATCATCCTTCTTTTTTTTTAGGCCAGTATAGTTTTTTGATAAAGCAAACGACTTTATTTTCAGTTCCATTAGGAAGGCAATGGATAACTGCCACACCTCTTGTTTTGTATAAGGATAATTATGCTAATACCTATTTTTCCTTTTATCGTGATGCAGATATTGAGTTTTTTCTTGAGCGTATTAAAGAAAACGCTGTGAAAAAATATGTTTTTTATTTTAATAAAAAACCCCATGTTCCTCGGCATCTGTTTACTGAATTTCTCTTTAAGCGGTCTGTGGCAAAAGCGTTTTCAAAAGAAGGTAAGCCACTTGTTTTTTTAGGTACCTATGGTGTTTTTACCCTTCCTCAACTCCAATCAGAAAACATGGAACTGTTTTATCGGTTTTTACTTGATTGTGGGCTTGGAGAAAAAAATAGTCTTGGGTTTGGTTTTATGAATCCAATACGATGAAAGAGCAACTTTTTATCCTTAATCATGGAAAATTATTTTGTGATAAAGGTACACTTAGTTTTATTGATCTTGACAACAAAAAATCAACCTATCCCCTTACTGGGATTTCTGAAATCTTTTGTTTTGGTAATGTGAGTTTAACCAGTGGAATTATTAAAAAAGTGCTGGAGCGTGAGCTGATTGTTCATTTTCTTTCAACCTATGGTACCTATCAGGGTTGTTTGCAATATGCAACGTTGCACCATGCTAAAGTGATTGAGCGCCAAGTTCTTTTTTCTGTAGTGCTTGAAAAGCGTTTAGCTATTGCACTAGAATTGTTGCGTTCATTGCAAACTGCCCAGTACGAATTGCTTGCCTACTATGCTAAAAAAGGCCATAATGTTTTCTCCCTTGCCAAAGAGCTAAAAGCCATTGAGTTTGAAGCAGCGGACAGTAATCAATTGCGAGGCAAAGAAGCGCAGCTTTGGAAACTCTTTTATGAGGGAATTAAACGTATTATTACTACGTTTGATTTTGTTTCTCGGGTTTATCATCCTCCCCAAGGTGAAATTAATGCAATGATTAGTTTTGGCAATATGCTATTGTATGCAGAAGTGCTTGCTGCAATTCGGGAGGTGGGATTGCTTCCTGAAATAGGCTATATCCATGAAAATAATGATCAGCGCTATACATTGGCTTTAGATCTTGCTGAACTTTTTAAGCCACTGCTTGTTTTTCGAAGTATTATTTATTTATCCAATAAAAAAATCATTCAATCGGGAGATTTTACCAATCAACAGGGTTATACCTACCTCAATCATGAGGGTAAATTTCTCTTTGTTAGAGAATTTCAGCAACGCTTAAAAACGACCTTTTTCCATCCTGATTTAAAACGTGATTTAAGTTATCGGTCTTTAATAAAACAGGAGTGTCTTGCCCTTAAATCGTATTTTTTGCATCCTGAAAATGGTCCTTACCAAAGTTTTAAGCGGTGGTATACATGTTTTTAATCGCGGTGTATGATATTAAAGAAGAACGGGTGGCTAAAGTGTATGCTTTAATGCGCAGGTATCTTATGCGTAGGCAACGCTCTGTTTTTGATGGTGAAATTACCCAAGCAAATTATACTGAGCTTAAGGAAAAAGTACAATCACTTATCAATCCAGAAGAAGATACTGTTATTTTTTATGAGCTACGGGTTTGTCCTGATACCATTACTTCTTTTGGGATTCCTAAACATCATAAGGATGAATTTATTATAGGGTAAGGGTTTTCTCCCATCTTTAAGGTTATATCGAGGAAAAGGATCTTTGTTTATGATGGGAGGAAAACCTTAAAATAAAAGCTTGTCTCAACCTTAAAATAAAGGTTTTTAGGCACGGTTTACCAAGAACTAGATAGTATGGCAACTGATATTTGGACGGGATTATAATCCCCTTAGGGATAGAGCTGTTTACCAAGAACTAGATAGTATGGCAACTTCATCAATAGAAAAAAGAATATTCGATGAAAACGGTATAGTTTACCAAGAACTAGATAGTATGGCAACTGTTTTGGTTCAAATGGTTTTGAAATTATCTCAATAGGAACGTTTACCAAGAACTAGATAGTATGGCAACAATACCCAACAAATTAAAAGAACGCCACTCATACCTGTCGTGTTTACCAAGAACTAGATAGTATGGCAACGATACCACCCTCCACATAATTAAGACGGGAAATCCTTA
>JAWAQC010000057.1:0-5782 GCA_038894115.1 Candidatus Woesearchaeota archaeon
GGCAATAGTGTTGGTATTGGAATTTTTTCCTACAATCCCTATGGTATTCTTATCCAGGATGAAATGATTGCAGAAGGTTATAGAAAACAATTTGAAATTCTTTGGAACCATGCAAAAGAAACACAAGAGAGCAAAACAAAAAAAATGAAAAACTCGATCACAAAGAATAATAATAATACAGGAGATTAAAAGAAGTGAATATGGCAATAACCTGCAGACAAGTAAATCGTAAAGAGAAGTATACAGAAAAAAAAAGAAAAAAAGTTCTGTAATCGTTTTTTAGACTATGTGCTTTTTCATACGATAGATTCTTTTTTATTTCTTTTTTCCCAAAGGCGCGCCTTTTTTTGCCTTGCCTGAAGCAAGAGCAGCCTCTGCATTAGCCTTGGACATCACAGCACAAAGCACGGTTGCACATTTTGGGCATTTGCCCTTAGCCATATATCCTCCTCGTGCAGTTTGGCTAATGACAGGGTCAAGCATTGTTACGCCTTTAACCTGGCATTTCATACAATACGCTTCTACCATACTATTAACCTTCCATAATAGTTATTAACGCTCTTTAGGAATAAGTTATATATATACCTATCTTTTATTACTTGTTATTATTTTTTTACCTACCACGCTTATACGATAGCCTTATGTATCGTTCCATTAACCCCATTTATCATAAGTTGTCTTTCGTATAACCTATCAAGTTTTTATTATTAACCTAAGCTTTATCAACTTACATTTAAGGTAAAATTTATTTAAAATTTTATTTAATTAGTATGATTTTATATGAACATATTAGCTTTGGTGGTACAACATAGAAACCAAAAAGAAGAGTAAAAACCTTAATAAAGAAACTGCAAGCAATAAATTAACCTATGAACCGTTAACCAACAGTGATAATAAAGTAAGCAATACCACAAAGTTTTTTTCTACAGAACAAAACCAGCATCATCCAAAGCAACAATATCATCATAAAGAATACCACAACAACAGAGCATCATTCCAATCTTTTGAAAGTCATGAAAGTAGGTTTAAAGACAATGATTATGAAAAAGACCGTATCCACCAACAAATTCTTGATGAGGTATTAAAAGAGTTTGATGAACAAAAATCAGAGAGAACAAAACAGCAATGGCAATACCTTATTATGGCAATGGTTGCCATTGGGATGATAGCTCTTGTATTATTAATGATAATTCCTGGATATGGGATTCCTGCAGACCCAAGCCCAAAAAAAGTAGAATATGAGGTTCTTAATAAAATCTCATTAGTAGGTAATGACCATCCGCAAAACATAAGCAGGACCCTGAACAATGCACAGTATTTAGCTACTCCAACCCTTTCAATTAAGCAGGCTGCTGACATCATCAGCATTGTAGGATGCCCCTATGATGAGGAAATTTGCTATGCAAAAGCATTATATGCATTTGTCCAGCAGCATATTAGCTATATTAAAGACCCTGTTTTGTTTGACTTTATCAAAACACCACAGGAAACGCTTATTTCGAAAGCAGGTGATTGTGATGACCAAGCAATCTTGCTTGCAAGCCTTATGCAAAGTGTTGGCATTCCTACCCAACTGATTGTAACTCCTAACCATATGCTTATAAAAATTTACCTTCCAAATGCAAGATCGTTTTACAAAGATGATGATGGCTGGATTTTTCTTGACCCGACCTGCAAAACCTGCAGATTTGGCCAGCTTCCACCTGCAATTGATAAAACTGCAATACGAAGCCTTCGGTAAGAAAAATTTTCAATAAAAAAATTAAAATAGAAAAAATTTATATAAGAAGCAAAACCACATCTTTAAAAATTAGCTCATTTTAAAAAAAAATAAAAAAGTATTCAAAAATAGAGGGTATGAAGAAATAGGGGGTTTTATCATTGGGAATAATTAAAGAATTCAAAGAGTTTGCAATGCGCGGCAATGTTGTTGACATGGCTGTTGCATTTATTATCGGCGCTGCCTTTGGCAAGATTGTTACTTCACTAGTTAATGATGTGCTGATGCCACCAATAGGGTTGTTGCTTGGCAAAATGGATTTTAGCAACCTGTTTATTGACTTATCTGGCCAAAACTATGCAAACTTAAAGGCAGCGCGCGATGCAGGCGCTCCTGTCATTGCCTATGGTGCTTTTATTAACGTGCTCTTAGATTTTCTTATTGTTGCATTTGCTGTATTTATACTTATTAAGCAAATTAACCGCCTAAAGAAAAAAGAAGAGGCAAAAAAAGAGGAAACAAAAGCAGCAGAGCCTCCAAAACCTTCTGAAGAAGTATTGCTGCTCAGAGAAATTAAAGATGCCTTGGTTGGAAAAGAGAAAACTAAATCTGTAAATGCCAGCAATGATACACCAACTACCAAAGGTGGAAAGAAAAAAAGTAAAAAAGAGCAGAATGAACAAATCGTGTAATTGTTAGAATACATAACCAGATTAAAAAAAATCAGGGGGTTTTAACTATGGGAATTGTAGGAACATTGCTTTGGATTGCTGGAATTGTTTGTGCTGTTTGGGTCATTTATGATGTTTGGCAAAACCAAAAACGTATGGACCAAACCATGAAAATCATCTGGACAGTTGCAGCAGTTCTTTTAAGTATTTTAACAGCAATCGTCTATTATTTCGTAGTCAAGAAAAAATAACCAGCACGCTTTTTTTCTATTTTTTTCCAGTTTTTTTCTATGTTTCTTCTATTTTTTTCTTTAATCTTTTACTTTAGCCTGCTCTTTAACATTCTTTTCATTATATTAAAAAAATTTTAAAAAAAACGGATGTGTAAGATAAAAGAAATGATTAGAAAGAAAGTATTAAAACTGAATTAATAAATATTAAAACTTAATTAATCAGGACCAATAAATAACAAAGACTAAACAAAATAGTTTCTGACATCAATAAAACGAATAGAACACAAAAACAATGGAAACCCTAAACAATACACAAATCACAATCTTTAAAAACTATGTTTTGTTTCTTGTTTTTTCTATCAATAAAGAAAGTTTTTTGCGCCTACAAATAATGCCTGTAAAAACGCGGAGGTGGCCCAGCGGCAACGGCGGCCGCCTGCAGAGCGGCTTATCGGGGGTTCGAGTCCCTCCCTCCGCTTTTTTTGCTTTTTAAGAAGTAAACTGTTTTGAAGATTTTGAAAAAATTTGAATGTGAGTTTATCTTAGGCGTAAGACTTTCACTACTTTAATATCTATTTCTTGTAATATATTTTTTACAATATACTAATACCAACCTATGGCTACACAATCAATAATACATATAAACACAAACCTATCACTTCTTTTTTTCTAAAACTATGGATATTGAAAGGCAAGAAAATAAAAAAAAACATAATAAGAAAAACGATTATAAGCAAGAAAATAAAAAGAATTATGCCAAAATAAATGATTGGAAAAACAACTATAACCAGGCTAATCTGACAAGTG
Source organism: Candidatus Woesearchaeota archaeon (assembly GCA_038894115.1). GTDB lineage: Archaea > Nanobdellota > Nanobdellia > Woesearchaeales > JAWAQC01 > JAWAQC01. The sequence continues at coordinate 3,432 of JAWAQC010000057.1, forward strand.
TTTTATTTGATGTTTGCTTAAGATCATTCTTGCCTGCAATATTAAAGTTTTTTTACTGCCTATGGCTAAACAGGTTTGAAAAAGAGTTCTGGTCAGTGCTTAACAAAGCTTTGAGAATATTAGAGCCAATAGGTTTTCAAGAGCTAAAGTATAATAGGCTAAAGTATACAAGCTAGATTATTGTTTTATGATCAGTGTAAATAAAACTAAAAAGAGGAAGGGTAAATAATCTTTAAAATAAAAAATGTTAAAATAAAAAAAGGGGGTTAGGGGAATGGATAAAAACAATGAAAAGAAAAAAATTGAAGAACACTCTTTGCTTGAATCAGTAATAAACGAGCCTATATTTGATTGCATCAGCATGCGGCAGTTTTCCAAAAGACAAATCGAAACAATTCTTGAAACTGCAAATGAAGTGCTCCTTGCAACCCATAGCAAAGACTATAACCATCTTTTCATGCATAAGCATGGCAAACCTGTTGAAAGGATTCTTGAAGGAAAAAAAATTGGGCTGCTATTTATGGAGCCAAGCACACGGACCTTTTTTTCTTTTACTGCAGCAGGCCAAAGCACTGGTGCAGAAATTGCCGGCTTTACCAACCCAGAAGAAACATCACTAAAAAAAGGAGAAAACTGGGCTCATACTGTAGGAATGTTTGCAGGCTATGGCACTGATATTTTAATAATGCGCACAACAGTAGAAGGAGCAGCGCAATGGAGTAAGGAATATCTTATCCAGTACCATAAAAAATTGGCAGATGAGCACCATAAGCTTGGAAAGCCATTCTCTTACCTAAGACCTATGATTATTAATGCCGGAGATGGCAAGCATGAACATCCAACCCAATGCTTTTTAGACCTTTTTACGATAAAACAATATGCAAAAACCATCTATGGCAAAAATCTGGATGATGGAATAAAGCTTGCACTGCTCAACGATCTTAAAAATGGCAGGACAATTCACTCATTGATGAGCATTGCTCCGCTGTTTAAATTTGAATTACATTTAGCATCCCCGGATAAACGCTTTGATGCTCCTGAATGGATGATTAAAGAGCTTGAACAAAAAGGGGTAAAGGTGGTTAACCATGGCGATGACCTTGCCAGTGCATTAAAACATGCAGAGTTTGCCTATCAATCAAGGCCTCAAAAAGAAAGAGTAGGGGCTGGGGAAGATTTTGCAAGTGTAAAAGCCAAAATGCAAATAGATAAACTGTTTTATGAGCAATTTGGAGAAAGCGGTCCATTATTGATGCATCCCTTGCCAATTGACCAAGTCAATTTTGAAGAAATTGCCTGGAATATGGATTTACACCCAAAAAATATCAGCCAGGTGCAGGCATCGTTTGGCAAATATGTGCGCATTGCACTTATGGGACTAGGCACAGGTGAAATAAAAAACCCTTACCCTCCATCATCTTATTTTGACCAAAAAGAAATGCAAAAAATCATGCTTCCTGTTAAAACTTCAAAAAGTAGGGAAGAGTTACAATATGCAAAAAGCGGATTTATGGAAAATGGGATTGTTATTGACCATATTCCTGCCAATACAAGCAGAAGACTAGAAGGGATGCTTGGATTTGACCATGAGAGCCATGGCTACACGATTGTTGTTTCCCAAAACATGATGCCTCATACTGCTGGAAAAAAACCAAAAGACATTATTAAAATTCATGCACCATCCCAAGAGAACATTTACCAACTTACTGACAAACAACTTGAAGCAATTGCACTGATTGCCCCCCAGGCAACCATTTCAAAAATTCAAAACGGAACTGTTGTTGAAAAATACAGGCCAATACTAGGGAACACTATAATAGAGCTTATCCACTGCGGCAATGCTGCTTGTATTAGCAACTACCCTATTGAACATGTTCAATCCTTTTTTTACAATAAAGGCAATGGAAATGTAGAATGCAAGTATTGTGAAACCATTGAACCACTGACAAAAATATATCAAGAAAAACGATTCAAATATTTGCCAGAGGTAATGCAAGCATTTGAAAAAAAGCAGTGAAAGAGTTTATTGAAAGATGAGTAAAAAATCAAGAGAAAGAAAAAAAGAAGGATTATCCAAAAAGCTTTTTAAATAAACTGCCTTACCAGGATAAAAAGGGCCCGTAGCCTAGCCTGGATAGGGCGACAGCCTTCTAAGCTGTAGATCCGGGGTTCGAATCCCCGCGGGCTCATACCTACCCTCCATTCTTGTTACCTACAAAAAATTGCTTATGTTAAGAAGAAACAAACAGAACATCTATACCTAAGCAAGGTCAAAAAATACCATGAAACTTAAAAATCTTTTAGTAGGGCTATCAAAAGGAGCATTGGTTACAGTGCTCACCTTGTATTTG
>JAWAQC010000058.1:0-5770 GCA_038894115.1 Candidatus Woesearchaeota archaeon
TTCAAGCAACAATTACAACCGATTGTGAAGAAACAGAAATTCTTTGGTTAAATAGCTCATCGTTTCTTAGCGGAAAAGGCCAACATCTTGTTAAGCGAAATCTTACCCAGCACACCAATCCAGGAAACAACACCCTACTTGTGAAAGGCTGCAATGTTGAGCAATCCTACCCTTTTGTAGTCTTGCCAATCATGGCCATAGAAACGATAACCCCAAAACATACCTGCAATATTAACAAGATGCAACAATACTGCACAATCACCCACACCATTAAAAACATTGGAAACACTGCTCTTGAAGTGTTTGTTGTGCCACCATCCAACACCAGTGTTCTTTTGTTTGATGGAAAACCAATCACCCAAAAAAAACAGGTTGAAACACGCTGGCAAAAAAATGAAATCCTTGCCATTCCATTAGGGATTAATGGAACTGGGTTAAAATATGGGAACTATACCTTTTATGTTCGTCTGGAAATACGCCAAGGTAACAATGAGAAATAAAAAAGGAAAATAACAGAAGAAATAAAAATAGTCTACGATGGGAAAATCAAAAAAACTAAAGCAAAAGAGAAATAGTGTGCTCTTGCTTGTTACATTTTTTTTTCTTGGAAATATTGGCCACGCAAGTTCACTAGCAGTAAGCCCAAGCAGGCTTCAAATTACCCAACAAAACACCAGTTTGCTTATTTACAATCCTTCTTTGGAACAACAGCAAATAACCATCACCATCAGTAACCAGACACTGCTTGCCATCAGTGCAGTTAAAAGAATGCAAGAAAATGGTTCATGGTTGCTACTCTCCCCTAACCAGAAGGAGAACAAAAAAAAGAAAGAACCAGCAACCAGTGCAGTCAATCAAAAAAGAGGGATCATACAAGAAAATCTTTTGCTTGAACCACTCGCTGCAGCAGTTATATGGGTCTCAAGAAAAAATGATGCGCCTGGGAATGGAGAAATAAACATAGAAACCAACGAGCTGCAATATTCTGTTCCAGTAACGATTGAGGAATATAAAAAAAATAATGAAATCCTGACAAAAAATGATGGAAAAAAGAGGATGATAACACTCTTAGGTACAATCTTAGTAATAATAGGGAGTATGGGAATTGCAATCGTGTTTTTTTTCTTTAAACAAAAACCTGAAACGCTCATAATGATACCAAAGAACCTGCGTCGTTTCAAAGAACAAAAAAGCCATGTGGCTGAGGAAAAAAACACAGAATATGAGCAATCAAGTGATGAAACCTTTCTTGTGAAGAATGGTGATGTAAAACTTTAGGAAAAGAAAAAAGCAAAACAAGCGTTCGCCTAAGCAAGAAAAAAAACAAAAGAGGAGTTCTACAATACACAGAGAGAAAAATCAGCAAAACAAAAAGAAAGAGAAAAAAAATAAACCAAGGAGCAAAAAATACAAAAGAAAGTTACTTGAGTTGAAACGAAAGAAAAACACTCGAAACTGAAGGCAACGACTCAAGTTGTTGTGTTGCTTTGCGAAGAATCTGCTCAACCTGTTTTGCAGAGCGTTTTTTATCAACGAACACACAAGCATCAATTTGAATAGTATTGCCAATATACTGGGCACGAAGACGCTTGATTCCAAGAATGCCTTTTACTTGAAGCAGCACTGATTCATAATGAAGTAACACCTCGTTATCAGGGGATTTACCCATAAGATAATTAATGTTTTCCTTGTAAATATTATACCCGGTAAATGCAATGATTCCAGCAATGATAAGGGAGATAATACTATCAACCAACACAATGCCGTGCTGAGTAAAAAACAAACTGATAAAAACAAGGCAAGATGCTAAAATATCATTTCTACTGTCTTTTGCTAATGCCAAAATTGCTGGGGAATTATGTTTTTTGCTATAATGATAGTAGTATGCTGCTAAAAGCAGTTTTGCAAGAATAGTAAAAAGTACAAGCCCATAAACAAAAGGAAAGACAGTAAGTTGCTGAGGAGAAAACAAAGATTCAATCGTGCGCTTTGTAATTTCTATGGCTAAAATTCCAGCAACCAAGGCAATAAGCAGTGCTGCAATAGGTTCTGCACGATGATGACCAAAAGGGTGAGCTTTGTCTTTAGGGCTTGCACCCACACGAACAGCAATAAAGGTAACTGATGAAGTAAAAATATCACTTAAGGAGTTTAATGCATCAGAAAGCACGGCAATGCTGCCTGAAATGATAGCAGTGTATAACTTTACCAAAAACAAAAGGATATTAACACCCAACCCAATCAAGGTAAGGTGCACACCATGGTTGGTTATATGAGTTGAGTTTACCATTATTCTTGAGTTTTAAGCCATGCAATTGTTTTTGCAAGACCTTCGTGCAAATCGATTTGTGGGGTGTATCCTAACACAGTACGAGCATTAGTAATATCTGCATAACTATGCATGATATCGCCAGGACGAGGTTTTGTCAGTTGAGGTTTGATACTTGTGCCAAGCAGTTGGTTAAGCATGGCAACAAGCTCAAGCAAGGAGTAGGGCTTCCCAGAGGCAATATTAAAGACCCGGCCTGCAGCATGGGGAGCAATGCATGCAAGAAGGTTTGCGTCAACAACATTTTCAACATAGGTAAAATCTCTGCTTTGAGTCCCATCACCATAAATGGTTGGCTGTTTTCCCAGCAGCATCAAAGTAATGAATTTTGGAATCACTGCTGCATAAGTTGAATGCGGATCCTGCCGTGGACCAAACACATTAAAATACCGAAGGCAAACCGTTTCAAGACCATAGAGGTGATAAAACAGCTGGGTATAATATTCACCGGTAAGTTTTGAGACAGCATAGGGGGATTTTGGATTTGGTGGCAGTTGCTCGTGTTTTGGTAAAACTTCAGTATCCCCATAAACCGAGCTTGACGAAGCATAGACAAAACGCTTGACGTTTGCGTTACGTGCTGCAAGAAGCATATGCAAGGTGGCGCTTGCTCCTGATTCATGGCTTGTTAGAGGGTCCTCAACAGAGCGAGGAACAGAAGGGACTGCTGCCTGATGAAACACATACTCAACGCCTTCGCATGCATGCTGAAGCACTGACAAATCATCAAGCGAAGTTTCAAGAAGGGTAATATGGTTAAGCACTGGTGCAAGATTTTCTTTTTTCCCTGTTGAAAAATTATCAAGCACGATTACCTGGTTTTTTGCTTGTACCAACGCATGCACTAATGCACTGCCAATAAATCCAGCACCGCCAGTGACCAAAACTTTTTTGTTAGTAAAAGGAATTGCTTTACCCATTATAATCAGCGATTTTTATGATCTTATGATAACTATGAAAGATAAAAAGGTTGGGTGTTTTTTAGGTTTAATAAGGGCATAAAAGAGTGGATTAGGAGTTTGAATCCTTATGGGATGATGATGGTTGGCTTGAGGATGGAGGGAACTTTGCAACAGAACGAGTACGTGTGCCTGGAGTAGTTTTTGATGTACTCTTTTTTGCTGGTTTGATGGTTTTAGAGGAGGTTAAAACAGCCAGTTGCGCTTCGATTCTCCCAAGACGATGCAAGATTTCATTAAGCTGGGGATTTCGCTCCTGGGCAATACGAAGTTCTTCCCGAAAAAACCCTGCTTTATCTTCAAGATAACCAAAAACCACCATCAGTAAAACAATCAAAAAATAAATAGGAAAAAACCAAAAAGTAATATGAATTTTAATGCCGTACTCTTGTAATTTCGAAAGAACGAGAAACAAAATCATCCCTGAATTAAGCATATTAATCCAGGACATGGTTCTTCCTATCCACATTTTTGCATACAGAAGAATACTGCCTAATCTGAAAAAATTGGTTTTTTGAGGAGGATGAGTAAGAGCCATAGGGATCACAGGGATATGCGATTACTTTAATTTGGTTTTTTTACCTGAGTTTTCTTTCAAATCCACAGGATGGGCCGTTGATGGGTCAATGACCTTGGTTTTTGCAAGGCTGCGCACCAAACGCTCAACACGCTGTTCTGTTTTTTTGATAGCTAAAAAATTGTAAAAACAAACAAAGAGTAAAAATAACAGTCCTAGCACTACCAGCATATCCATTACCCTGCTAAAAGCAAGGCTTGCCTGAAGGGGAAGTAGCAGAAAAGGAAAAACTGCCAAAAGCAAAAAAAGAACCCAGACACTTTGCCAAAGCAAATACGATTGTTTTGAGAATTCATTGCGTTGGTAATGGAGAGAGGTATAATAAAGCATAAAGAGTCCAAAAAAAATACCTATGATTTGAATTGCCAAAACCATACCAAAAAAGAAAACAAAAAGGATTATTTAAAGGTTTTGTACTAAAACCTTACCTATGTTTAAGGATGATAGAACAGGTAAAAAAGAGAGGGTTTTTAATAAAAAGAGGCTTTTAAAGATTGGAATAAGAGAAAAAAATAAACTAATCATCCAAAGGACTCTTAATACTAAGAAAATTTTTATTTGAAACTTTTGTATAAATCAGTGTTGTACGTATCTCTGAGTGGCCTAATAAATCTTTAATATACCTAATATCTATGCCATTTTCTAACAGATGAGTTGCAAACGAATGCCGTAAGGTATGCGGCGTAACTTTTTTTCTTATCCCTGCCTTGCTAGCAGCAGATTCTATAATTTTTTGTATGGTTCTAGGCGTATATGTACCTCCTCTATTCGTTAAAAAGACATATCCTTTTTTGTTAGGTGTCAAATTTACTAAACCTTCTTTTACTTTCAACGAAAGCATAACAATTCTGTTTTTTTTCCCTTAGCTCTCTTTAAATGAATGAGATTTCTATCAAAATCAATGTCCTGCCATTTAAGGTTGATAATCTCGCTTACTCGTAAACCCGAAGAATAGCCTAGTTGTATTATTAGCCTATGATTGATGTTTTTTGTAGCTGAAATGAGCATTTCAACCTCTTGTTTTGAAAGAATTATGGGAAGCTTTTTCTCACGCTTCACATTCGGCAATTCTGTTAGTACTTGTGAAAATTCATCATCCTCTTTTTTTATTATGCTAAGATAAAACTTAATTGCAAAACAAGCTGCCCTGATAGTCTCATCAGATTTTTCCTTTTTAATAAGCAGATACAAATATTCTTTTGGCTTCATTTTTGAATCAAGAAATTTTTTAACATGAAAAAGATACGAACGCATTGTTTTTTCAGAATAACCCCTAACTGCGCACTCCTGCGTAAGAATTGATTCATAATCTGCCGCAACCATACAGAAAAACCAGCATGCATTTCTTAATAAAGCTATTTCGCAAAAATCCGGATATTCCCTGATTCAACGTAAAGTAATTACGGTTAATAGGTGTTAGCCAAAATTTTCTTACTGCCTCCTCTGTCGGTAAAACTCGAATCATTTAGATAGGTGCCTTTGTTTAGCAGTCCAACAAAACGAGAATAATGAAGTTTTAAACTTCATCTAAAATTTGCTAAACAATTTTTACTTACTTTAAACGGGTGGAGGCATTCCGTAATGAACTATTAAAAGAAGAAACCGAAAATTAATCCGGCTATTGTTGAATAAACAATTACTAAACTGACATAAGTTATTGTTTTAGTAGTACCTAAAACTTTTCTTATAACTAACATATTCGGCAAACTTAAGCTTGGTCCTGCAAGAAGCAAAGCTAAAGATGGACCTGAAGCCATGCCTTTAGCAATCAATGCCTGAACTATTGGAATCTCAGTTAAAGTTGAAAAATACATGAATGCTCCAAATGTTGAAGCAATTAAGTTTCCAAATAGCGTATTACTTCCTACTAATCTCACTATTAATGTTTGAGGCAGGAGAGGCATA
>JAWAQC010000059.1:0-2239 GCA_038894115.1 Candidatus Woesearchaeota archaeon
GCCCAGCACATCATGCAATGAATGCATTTTTCAGGAAGTAATACTGGAAGTTGTGTTCTCCAGGTTCCAGTTTTCACATCAAGACTATCTTGCACAGGCAAAACAGCACCTTGATGAATATTTTTCCAATGATAAAGTTGTCCCATCGTTTACACCAATCCATACCAATCAATAAAAAGAGCAAATCAATAAAAAATATTGCAAATGGCTCTTTACGATAAAAAGGTTAAAGCACTTGAGCTTGATGATACGCCTTATCAAGCAGCTGCATGTTTTTATAGAGCACATCCTGGCTTAACTTCTGCTCAAATTCATTGCGAAACACTTGCTTGAGTGTTTCAAATTGAACAATTGAGCTTGCTGCACAAAAGACACCAAGCATGGCAGTATTGGTAACATTACGGCCAACTTCTTGAAAGGATAGCGTACTTGCATCAAGCCAATAGATACGACCAGTATAGGATGGATTTTTTTTGAGTAACAACGATTTAAGGAATACTGGAGCAGTTTTAGCATTAAGAAGAATCGTAGTATTATCTTTAATACCATCATAGATCGTTTCAAGACCGACCAAGGAATAATCAAGAACAACAATCATATCAGGATGAACAATAGCTGTATTGAGCCGTATTGGTGCATCTGCAATTCTTAGAAAAACACGCATGGGAGCACCTTCTCGTGCAGCACCATATTCAGGAAAGGCTTGAATATATTTACCAAGCTGCATTGCTGCCTCTGCTACAATATGGGAAGCACTTTTGGCACCTTGACCAGCCCTTCCATGAAAAACAATTTCATACATTGCACTAATCATCCTCTCTAAGTAATGATGCATAATTTCATACAACAGGAATCCACCAACTGCTAACGTTAGGAAACCAATGGCGATGCCCAAAAGGGAGCATACAAAGGGAACTATAAAACAAGAATTTTTAAAAAGCCAGCACTATATAAATGTTTCTAATAGGGGTTATTTCTAATGAGGGTTAAGGAGATTGTAAGCTAATTTCTCAAAACGAATGCATTCAGACATAAAAATAAAATGAAGAGATAAACATTTTTATGAGCAAGAGTATCCTCCAAGAAACATTCTTTTTACTTAAAAACCAGTTTCTGGATGCAAAGGAAGCTGGAAAAGAACGTTAAAAAAAAACAGAGGCTCTAACAACCTGGACAAAACAAAGTAAAAAAAGAAAAAAACAAGCAAAACAAGCAGCATTCCAAAAAAAACAGCCAGAAAGAAAAAAAACTTCCAAAAAAAGAACGTTCTTTTCCAAAAAAAAACAACAAAGTGATTTGAAAAACTGTTGCATACTCTTTCTTGATGGATAACCATTACAAAAGCCTTCTTGCAAAAATATCATTCCTACGCCAACGATTAAACAGCCAGCAAGAACAAGATGAAGGATTGTTTGCAGAAAAAATAAAAAACCTTGAAGAAAGCATTGCCCAGCTTGAACAAAAAGTAGAAGAAATAGGATTGCTACATCAAGTAGCAGATGAGCACACCAACGCATTGCTAACCCTTACTGAGCGGTACAATAAAGCAATGCATCGCATTCAAACCCTTGAAAAACAAATACAGCTTTGGGAAAAAAGAAAAAAACAGGAACAAGAAGCAGTGTTTCTTAACTTGCCTTATCAAGACCAATATCTAATAAAACTTTCTCCCACAAAAGAAAAAAACAGATACGACATTGGCCTTAGAGTACAACAACTTTTAGGAACACCTGTTCATGTGTTTAAATATGCTACCTACCTTGCAACTATCCTCCCAAAAGAAACCCTTCTTGGTGTCAAAAAAACACAATACAAGAATGCAGAGGAAAAAACACTTCGCACGCTTTTAAAAGATATTCCTGAAATTCTTGCATTTAAAAAACCAAAACTCTACTTTCTTGATGAACCCCATCATTGGCAAGAAAAAAATGAACCTTCTATTCTACACACCTACCCAAGTAAGGCACATGATAAGCACAAGGATGCAAAGTACAAACACCACAAGAATGAATACTGGTATAAGCACCCTACAAATACCTTATGGAATTTAATCAATATCCAAGCTGATAAAGCGCAAACACTTGCAACCGGAAAAAACATAAAAATTGGAATTATTGATACAGGAGTAGATTATTATCATCCAGAATTAACCCACTTATTTGATTTTAACAATCTGGGGTATGACTTTATTAATGATACCAACGATCCGTTTGATGACCATGCCCACGGCACGCATGTT
>JAWAQC010000059.1:2249-5641 GCA_038894115.1 Candidatus Woesearchaeota archaeon
AAAAGCAACAGGAATTGCAATTGATGCAAGGGTGTATGCAATTAAAGTGCTTTCCAGTTCAGGTATGGGAACAGAAGCAAGCCTTATTGCTGGAATAGAATGGGCTATTGACAATAATGTAGATATTATTAATATGTCATTAGGAAGCGATTATGCAAGTGAGGCAGAAGAAGAAATTTGTTCCATTGCTTATGAACAAGGAATGAGCATTGTTGCAGCTGCAGGAAATGATGGCATTGAAAAATACTCCTATCCTGCATCGTATCCCATGGTGGTTTCAGTTGCTGCAGTCGACCAAGACAACAATCGTGCATATTTTAGCAATAAAAACGATATGCTCTCTATTGCTGCACCTGGTGTTGACATTTACTCAGCATTGCCCAACAATGAATATGGCATCTATAGCGGAACATCGATGGCAACACCGCACTGCACTGGAAGCTTGGCAATTGCAAAAGAATATTACTTGAATTTGGGAAAAAAGAACCCAAGCAATGAATACTTGGAAACAGTAATGCAAAGTACTGCACTTCCAAAAAACGATTACAACTCCTATGGTGCTGGTATCCTACAAGCATATGACCTGCTCAAAGCAATCGAAAATGAGATGCTAAGAAAAAAATAGCATGTGCAAACAAAAAACCCTGAGAAGAAACCATAAAAAAACAATAAAGATGGAATAAAAAAGAAAAGGAGTAAAAAAACAAAAACAGAGGCAAAAACAAAGGACAAAAGCACCTATCAAAAACCTAAAAAAACGTGGGATGAAAAATGCAACCACTCTATATCATTAAATATGACAAAAAAGAGGCAAAAGAACTCTTAAACAATACACTTCTTGTTAAAGAAATGGAAACCATCCTACAAACACCAAGCGTTCTTGAAGACATGCTTGGGATAACGATACTTAAACAACATTCCTTTAGCACCCATTACCAACCTGCATCAGATGACCATATGATAAGAGCAAAGCAAAATGCACCAGTGCAAAACACGCCAATCATTGCAGATCAATATACTATTAGCATCAAAAAGAACGAGCATGCTATTGATGGTACAAAAACCTATGAACTTCAAAAAGAAGAAATGCTCTTGATTTATGCGCTTGCAAAAGAAGGGTTTTACTTTGCTGGAAAAATTAATGCAATCCCACTTCTCTATGTTGTCCCTTCTCACCCTAAAACACCTGCCACTCCAGGAGAAAAAGAAAAGAGCCTTGAAAAAAACATTGGCAACAGTTTCCAGCAAAAATCAACCAATACTCAATACCAAAGAATTGAAGAGAAAAGATGGAGTGAAGAAAAAAACGAAAACGAGTATGAAAAACGACTAGAACAACTAAGAACGCACGCACCTTACAACAAAATTATTCTTTCCTATCACCTTGCCCAAGAGAGAAAAATAGTATAACCCTAGGAAAAATCAGAAGGGATCCTAGAAAAGAGAAAATAAGAAGACCAGAGAGCGAGAGACCTGGCTATGCAAAAAAGGAAAAAAAGAAAACAAAAAATTACCAAGAAAGAAATCCTAAAAAAAACGCAAAGAACAGTAAAAAAGTTATTCAACACGCAAGAGCTTGCGTAAAAGAATGCTAAAGACCAATGAAAAAATAATGTACGTTCCTAGCCACCCAGGCCTCCAACCAAACAAAGACAAAGAGCCATACGGCTTTAAAGGCTCCATTCCTACTTTGATGGTCAAGTCATCAAACTTTTTCTCAGTAGGCTCATAATTTCCATAGCGCTCAGAAACAGTAACTTTTCTTGAATAATCCTTACCATCAACGTTAAATACCAACAAATAACTGCCTGCATTTTCTGCTTTTAAAACAAAATCCATTACACTGCCTTGTAATGAGCCCTGTGAAACAAGGGTAATGCCTTCCATTGCTTTAAACGATGCATTGCTACGCACGCCTTGCAAGGTCACATTAAACGGAACACCTGGAGCAGGTGGAACATACGCATAATGAACACTAATCCATGCAAAAACAAACAAGATAGGAATCATGGTAATTAAGGTTGGTTTTAAGGTCATTCCTAAAAGCTTCATGTTAATTTCAAGAACGCGCTTTTGTTTTTTCATAATTTCATCAGTATCTTTGGTCTGGCGCATCTGCTTTTGAAGCTCTTTCATCTCAGCTTTCATTGCTTTAATCTGCTCTTGGTCAGTCGTATATTTGTAAACAATTGTTAAGAGAAGAGAAATTAAAAATGCAAGTAAAGGCAAGGCAATGCCTGGCTCAAGGTACAAGAAAGGAAAAAAGATTGGGTCTAAAAATGAAGTAATTACCATAATCAATATACACCTTTTCTAAAACAGCATTTACATAGTGCAAGAATACTTTTTTATTGATTACATTAGTATTAAAAGAGTTTGTTTTTTATAATGAAAAACGAAAAATATGAAGCGTCATGACATCACATTTTAATGAACTTTCGCATCATCGGATTCATATCCATTAAATGCTGTTTTGCGATTTCCTCATAAAGTTGATAAATAATCATAACCGTAAGCAAAATTCCTGTCCCATTCGCAAGGGCTCCTGCAAGGTCAGCAAGTGCTGCCAAAAGTCCAACCGCTATTGCACCCATGATGGTTAATGCTGGAATATAGCGTTCAAGCAGACGTTCCATGATACGCTCATCCTTCCTAAACCCTGGGATTTGCAACCCTGATGCAATAATTTGTTTTGCTTGGCTTGCAGAATCCATTCCTGAGGTTTGCATCCAGAACCATGAAAAAACAACGCAAGCAATAATAAAAAATAAAAGATAAGTTATTGCTTGAAGCAAGTGTTCTCCAGTCAAGGTTCCTGTAATGATTTCTCCCATAAGTCCATAATTGGTCCTACCTGGAATTGAAACCCATTTAACAAGCCCACTAATCGGAGTATTTGTTCCTTCAGCAAACTTCCCTAACAACGGAAATCCCCAATTTTGAAAGAGTCTTGCCCAAAGTTGGATATTAGCCATAAGGGCAGCTGCAAGAATCACTGGAATGTTGCTGGTATAAATAAATTTCAGTGGCCATTTCATCCCTTGGCCTCGCACCATCCCAAAAGAAAGTGGAATTTCCACTTTCATGGACATAAGATAGACAGAAGCTGCAAAAACAATCAAGGTAAAAAGAATAGAGCTTAACGCAAGCGCAAAGGTAACAGAATCCTGCTGCGCAAGTGCTTGGAAAATAATCCAAACAGCGCCTGTAGCATAAGTATACCCCCCTACAATGAGACTTGACCCTGCAAGCCATGAAAATGCCCTAATAAAAAGTGTTTTACTTACACCTGCTGCAATAAATAAGCTGATTCCAGAACCAAATCCCCATTTACTCACTACTTCATCAAAAAACATAATCATTAATCCTCCAATGGTTAATTGAAGAATCAA
>JAWAQC010000060.1:0-5611 GCA_038894115.1 Candidatus Woesearchaeota archaeon
GTTGACCTCCAGAAGCAGGTAATGTTGTGGATGGTGGTTGCACTGTTGTTTGAGAAGAGCCCTGGGTCGTGGTTGCTGCTGACGTCGTTGAGGTTGAAGCTAAGGTAGTCGAAGGTGTAGTCGACGCTGATTGCTCATAGTCTGCAAGATAGGTTCCTTTAAGGCTAAAATGGTACACCCCGTCGCGCTTTTTAATATAGAGAGGAATGCTTGCAGGAAGCTTGCCATAGTCGGTTTTACGAAACAGGATAAAGCCATGTTCAAAACGAGTAATGGATTGCCGTAGTTCTTGCATTTCTTCAGGGAAGAAGTCAGCACTTGCGATGGTCCCAGCAAAGTCATAGTGATAGCTAATACAGGCAAATTCGCCATCACAAACTATTTCGTCATCAATATCAACTTCTTTGCAGTAGCAGATGCACGAATCTGATTTTTTGCAGGATGCAGCGCGTTTGAGCACTGATGACTGCTCTTTACCCCTGATGGTAATTGCATCAACTTCTTTTGGAAACCCTGCAAGCAAGGTATCTTCGTATAAATAGATAAGCCCCACGGTGCTGACTTTATTTTCCTTTATCATGGATTTAAGCAGGGCATCAAATTCAGTAAGCGGACGATCATCATGAGAGCCAAAAAAATTACAGCCTAGGTTAATGATAATAAGAAGAATCATCGCACCGAGGATCAGACCAAGTGCTGTTTCAAGGGTTGATTTGTCCATACTGGTTCACAGCAGATAAAGGATATGCAAAAAATATGTAAAAAGATAGCTTTTCGTGTTGAATCATGGTAGGTCTTTGGAAAAACAAAAGGATGAAGTACACAAAAGCGCATCAAAAGAGATGGAAAAAAATTATGATGTGCTTATTGCTTGCATTTGCTTAGTGTTGATTGTTTGCAGGATTCAATTTCTTCTTTTGAACCTGATTTACAAACCGAATTGTCGTCGCAAATACAAGGATCAACAAAATCAATAATGTTGTCATTGTCACAGTCTGATTTTGTAAGGTCGACACTGGAAACAATAGTGTCTCCCCCTTGCTTTGCACCTGAAAACCAACTGTTATACAGAACAAATAAAATGACTAAGACAACAATACCCAGCAAAATATAAAGCAGATGGTTCCAGGTAAAATCAGCTTTTTTCTTGGAGGTAATGGTTTGAAATGAAGAATGCTTGCGGTTTTTGCCGCCATACCAAAAAGAACATATTGCCATAAGGATTCACCAGGAAGGAGGGTTTTCTTTAGGGGGTTTCTTTGCTACTTGCCCAAAGTACTTCTTTAAAGCATCGTTAAAACAGAGAGATTAATTTTCTTTGCTGTAATAAAATTTTCTTTTTTGCATTTGATTTTTTTATAGTACGTAGTGATACGCTTGTAAAAAACAGTTATGATAAGTAGTGCTTAAATATTTTGCCTTTTTACCTTACAGACATCCTTTTTACCTTAAAGACAGAATTCTTTACCCCTGTACTTTTTTACTTCTGCTCGTTAATACCCAGACAAAAGTATGAGTCTTTTTTAATGAAAATTTTAATGAAAAAACACACTAAGAAATGGAAACGTTACAAGGATGAAAAGAAAAGTATGTTTAAGGAAATACTAGAAGCAAATAACGGCTGTTTATTGAAAAACAGAAGGAGTGTAAAAAGCAGAAAAAAAGGAGCAAAACAACAAAAAAAGAGTAAAGAAGAATAAAAAAGACATTTTAGCAGTTGAAGGTGGTTTTCCTTGCACCCTATTGCAATGATGGCTTTTCCCCAATAAATGCAGCTACTTTACAGTATTGGGTAAGAAAATCCTCAGCATATTTGCAGGTTTTATCACGGGTAAAATAGGTGGTGCTTTGGCTTCCAGGAACAATGCTTGCATAATCTCCCTGATAGACACAAAGCCCGCAAATAATATGCGTCTGCTTGTCATCTTTGTACGCATTGCAGCGCTCTCCATAGATGCCCTCGCCTTCAAGGATTTTCTTGTCAAGGGCTGCAGTGCAAGCAAGCTGATCAAGGTCACTGCGATAGGGCTCTTTATACTCAACATTGCAGGTTGGAGATGCATACCCACAGCCGGTCAATGAACTGCGCTGGGTGTTTTTGGCGCATTTGTCATTTTTGCCAAGGCTAGTTTCAAGAATTGCATGGGTTAAAAGCATTGCAGCACTTACTCCTGATTGTTGGGATACTTCCTTGGCAATTTCAAGATAAGTTTTGCCATTGCTGTTAAATGCCTGCTTATGCAGTTGCTCTTGGTAAACTTGCATTAGCGGCTGGGTATTTTTACAATCCAACGCAATGCTTTTACCAGTTGAGACGATTTTTGGCTTTCCTGATCTACAAAAGGGAAGCTCCTTGACAGCTGCACTGAGGGCATTTGCATGGGTATTGCTTGAACTTCGTAGCAGGCCAAACAGGTTCCAAACCGTGCTGTCTGTGTTAGGAATAAAACAAACATGGGTCTCATCTGGGCGATAGAGATAAAAATGCACAAACCCATGCTTGCCATCACTGCCTAAATCAATTTCCTGTTCAAAAATGCTGATTTGGCTATACTCTTTGTAATCGCCTGCTTGAAATTGCGCATTGCAAGGACGCTCATTGTTTTGCTTGCACTGTTTCATCAAGGCAAGGTTGTGCTCAAATGCAGAGACCTGTGACTTGCCATGCACTGCACAAGGCATGATTTTTGGATATTGTTGAAACTCGATAATCCTGCCCTGGCCGCCGATATCACCTTGCTCATTTGAGGTAATTTTAATAACTGTGCCATCTCCTGCTTGGGAAAGCACAATCCCATACCCTTGCGCATTGAGCGGCAAGGTCAGCAACCCGATACATCGCGTATCAGGAGAATAGGCAAGGTTTCCGTATTGGTTCAAAAAATCTTCAAACAGCAGTGCAGGGGTCCTGTCAATTTTGGTAACATCACTGGTAATGTCATCAGCATCTACAAAAATACTGCTGATGACTGCAAAGGTTTTGGTAAACCAGCCGCTATCCCCAAAAAAGATAAAAAAGAGAATAAAGAATACAGCAGTAAGCAAAATGATTTTAAGGACTGTGCCCAAAGAAGCTTTTGAAGAGGATTGCAACGTACAAGAGATAGCAAGCATTCGCTGATGCTTGGGCTTTTGCCTATCCATAAAACCAATGTTTTTTTTCACAGACATGGAAAACAACCTTGTAATACTTGTATAATGCTCATTTTATGGAACAAAAGGTTTATGGAACAAAAGGAAAATAACAAAGTGAAAAGCGGTTTATGGTACAATAAATAACATCAATAACAGGCTGTATGATCTACACTATGCTTCTAATTGGTTATCGATTGATGCCATAACAACCTAGCGCCCTATTTTAAAAATTTTGGGAAGAAACCCAGTCATAAAATCTGTGCTGGAACCAATTAAAATAAGGATGATAAAAAAAAGCAAAAACGCAAGCACAATCAGAATAATGGTCTGATAGCCAAGTTCTGCACGCTTTGATGCCATGCTGCTGCGCAGCAAAAGGAAGTAGTGTTGCAACCAAGACCAACGATGCTTCCAAAAAACAAAGCGCAATAGAGATGGAACCCACTTTTGGTTTTGATACTGCAATAGCTTTGAAGGTTGCAGGTGTTTCATTGCTGATACCTTTTTACTTTATTATTCTTTGAATATATTCTTCTTTGATTATTTTAAAGTACTATTTTATTTTAACTTATTTTCTTATTTAGTATCTTATCGTATTTTTTTTAAATGATGGTATTTTATTACTTTTTGCATTAACCCTTATGAGGCTCTATCCCAAACCCCATCCCATTTTATTATTGGGGTTGCATAGGTTATCTTGATTTTATTAAAGTTTTCTTATAAGGTTTGGAGTATTTCTCAGTTTAGGAGTAACCTGATTGTTTTATTTATTGCTTTTCTTGACGCTCATCAAGAAGAACACAATTTGCGTAGTCATTTGCAGGATAAGGACCAATTACAATTCCTTGCGGCAAATAATCCATTGCAAGCAAATCATAGGATGCTTTGCCGAACCCAACCAGTGGTCCAAGAGGTAGATAAATCAAATCACTAACGCGCTCCCATCCCTCTTTTTCATCAAGCCCTAAAATCCATCTGGTAAGAAACCCTTTAAGACCACCTGTAGGCCCTGGAATAGAATAACTGAGCAAATAAAGGGCAGCGCTGATCGTATCTTTTTCTGTCTTGTCTTTGAAGATAATAGCATAGGTTTTTCCTGGCTCAAAAAAATGCTGTGAACTACGTGATGATGAGGGTTGTTGCTGGGTGTTTGCTTGAGCAGGAGCCTGAGCAGGTGAAAAAAGACTGCTTGAAAAATACAAAATACCGCCGCCTTCCTGCAGATAGTCTGCATAAGTCATGAGTTGTTCTCTTCGCAAACAGCAGGAATCAGTTTTTTTGCAGTTCCATTCAGCATAAGTAAGTTCGTTAGGAAGGCAACTGTTTTGTTTTCTGCAAACACCACCTTTAACTTCGCATTCTGGCATGCCTGCATGGATGCAATCAGGGTCATTGTTTGCTTTTTCTTCATCAGTGCATTTTTTCTTTTTTGCATCTTTTGCTTTGTAGGGAACATTGTAGATAAAAGCAAGCAACTCATCAGTTGAAAGCACGTTTTCTGAATCCGATGAAGCCACAGATGCTGCTGGTAACGAAGATTGCACAGCTAAAGCTTGTGATGATGCAGAGCCTGAAGCTTGTTTTTTCCCTGTTGATGATGGCTGGGGCTCAACATAAAAAACCATGCAAACAAAACAACGGTCTGAGGAAATTTTAGCCCAGGAGGTTTCAAAGACATTGCTTCCAATCCTGCCATTCCCAAATGCCCACCAGCAATCCATTGCACGCTCAGCAATGTTTTTTGCAAGGTCTTCTTTTGCATAGGTGTATCCTTCTTCAGGCATAGAAACAAAATGCGTTTTAAGGTAGAGTTTTGGCCTCCAGAGCTGGGCACTGGCATATTCTAAAGAAAGTGCCTGGGCAGCAAACAGCGATGCACGCGTTAAGGTAAGCTCTTGGTCAATGGTGTAGGTTTTGTTGGTAATGTAAATCACATAACCAATGGCAGCAAACCCTGCCACGCAAATAAGAATGCTTACTAAGGCGAATGCTTCCAAACCTTTTTTTTTAAAAACAGGTGCTGGTTTTACCATTGTTTTACCACAGGGCTAGACATTATTTCTGCGCTTTATTTTGCTCATCAAGTATGATACAATTAGCATAGTTTTCCTGTGGATATCTACTAATTACAATCCCTTGCGGAGCATCTTTATCAATAATATAAGCATATAAACTTTCAATGCCTGCTGTAAGTGCTCCTGCAGCTGATCCCACAAGTCCCCCCACAACAAAACCTGCAGTAGTTCCAGCTACTGGAATAATCGATCCTACTACTGCTCCAATTACTGCACCTCCAGCAGTATAGGCAGCAAGCCGCGATTCTACACTGTCTTGTTTTGTCTTGTCCTTGAAAATAATTGCATAGGTTTTTCCCTGCTCAAAAAATGGCGGATAGGAGGGGGTATTGCCTGAAGCTGAGCCTTGAGCAGAG
This sequence comes from Candidatus Woesearchaeota archaeon, assembly GCA_038894115.1. Taxonomy (GTDB): domain Archaea; phylum Nanobdellota; class Nanobdellia; order Woesearchaeales; family JAWAQC01; genus JAWAQC01. The sequence goes on from JAWAQC010000060.1 coordinate 5,567, forward strand.
GATTGCTGCGCCTGGTTATCATGCATAAAATAAATCATGCCCCCT
>JAWAQC010000061.1:0-5581 GCA_038894115.1 Candidatus Woesearchaeota archaeon
AACGGAGGCTGGGCAAGGTAAATATGCCCATGATCAACCAGTGGTTTCATATATCGGTAAAAAAAGGCGCGCAGCAAGGTTGCAATATGCGCGCCATCAACATCACTATCGGTCATGATAATGATTTTATGGTACCGAAGCTTTTGCAATGAGAACTCTTCTGCAATTCCACATCCTAAGGCTGAGATGATGGTGATGACTTCATTGCTGCTAAGGATTTTGTTTAGCCGTGCTTTTTCAACATTCAGGATTTTTCCTCGCAATGGTAAAATTGCCTGAAACTCGCGTTTTCGTGCCTGCTTTGCACTGCCTCCAGCTGAGTCGCCTTCAACCAAAAAAAGCTCGCAGTCAGCAGGGTTGGGATTTGAACAATCAGTAAGTTTTCCAGGCAATGTGGTTGATTCCAAAATTCCTTTTCTTCTGGTAAGTTCTCTTGCTTTTCGTGCAGCCTCCCTTGCTTTTGCTGCAGTGGTTACTTTTTCAACAATGAGTTTGGCAATGCTTGGATTTTGCTCTAAAAACTGCATCAGTTTTGCATGTACTAATGATTCTACAATGCCTTTTACTTCAGAATTGCCAAGCTTTGCTTTGGTTTGACCTTCAAATTGCGGCTCTTTGACTTTAATGGATAGCACTGCAGTTAGCCCTTCCCGGGCATCTTCACTGGTAATTTTAATCTCATTATTTTTTGACTTCTCGTTTTGTTTTTCAGCATAGGTGTTTAACGTTCTTGTTAAGGCAGCTTTAAACCCTACCACATGGGTGCCGCCTTCAACGGTGTTGATATTATTGACAAATGAATAGAGGTTTTCAGTATAGGATTCAGTGTATTGCATGCTGATTTCAACAATACAATCCTCTTTTTCACCATAAATGCGAATCACAGGATGCAGCGGTTTTTTATTTTCATTGATATGTTCAACAAATGAGACAATGCCTCCTTCGTACAAGAAAACAGATTTTTTTTCTGTTCGCTCATCTTCAAGCGTGATCGTAACCCCTGCATTTAAGAATGCTAACTCTCGCAGTCGCGATGCAAGGATTTCATAGTTATATTCTGTTTCAGTAAAGATTTGGTCATCTGGCAAAAACCAAACACTAGTGCCGCGTTGGTTGGTTTGTCCAATAACCTGCACTGGCTGCAGCGGAGTGCCACGCTCATATTCTTGCATCCAGATTTTTCCTTCTTTATGGACAAGCACTTTCATTTTTTTGGAAAGTGCATTAACAACTGAGACACCTACTCCATGCAATCCACCGCTAATTTTGTAGCTTTCTTTGTCAAATTTTCCTCCTGCATGAAGTTTGGTAAGGACAATTTCAAGGGCAGAAACATGGTATTTTGGGTGGATTTCAACAGGAATGCCTCTTCCGTTATCGTTGACAGTGATACTGTTATCTTTATGGATAATCACAGTGATTTGGTTGCAATGCCCAGCCATTGCCTCATCAATGCTGTTATCGACAATTTCATACACAAGATGATGCAGCCCTGCACTGCCAACACTGCCAATATACATTGCTGGGCGTTTTCTGACAGCACTTAATCCTTCAAGCACTTGAATACTTTCAGCATTGTATTCCTTTGCTTGCTGGTTAGTTTCTTGCTTAGGGTTATTGCCTGCTGTTTGCTCGTGCATTACTGTTTTTTCTTGCTTTGGTTGTGCTGGTTGTTGTTTTGGTTCCATTTTTGCTTCTTTTCTTTTTTTTTGATTGCTGTTTTTTATGATGGTTTTATGATGGTTTTGGTGTTCAGGTTACCTTATAAACATTTCCTTTTAAATTAAGAATTTTTATTAATTCAATCTATTTTTTAATATAAAAAATACAATAAATTATATTTTTTTAAGAATATTTACAATTTTTTTAACCCATTATTTTTTACATGCCCTTTGTTTTTTTACACGCTTTTCTTACACACTTTTTCCTTTCATTTTTTTCTTTTTGCTCTCTCTGTCCAGTGTATTTCATTCTTTTGCGTTTATTTCATTATTTTGCATAAGACCCTTCTTAACTCACTTAAGAACCTTGCTTAACCAACTTAAGAACCTACTTAAACCACCTAAGAACCTTACTTAGTCCTAAACCCTACCTAAAATAAACCCTCCCTATGAATAACTCTTGCTTAAAAATCAAAGAGCGATGCTTGGCTATTTCCACTCACAATCGTATCAAATGATTTTCCGTACAATGCAAGAATACTATCAGCAATTGGCTTGATTTGTTTTTCAAGGTAGTGCTCATAATCTAATGGTGCTGTAACATATCCTACTGGTTGGGGTCCATTAATGGTAATCACATATGCAATCACATTGGTTTGCAAGCTTCCTTGAACTTGTTCAAGCATTCTTGCAGCTTTTACATGGGGTGGTGTTGTTTTGGTGTATTGCTCTAGCTCTTTTCTAATCGCTTTTTTGTAGATGAGCATTTCGTCATGTTTGCCTTCTTTGACTTCTTGCACAAGTTTTTTGATATATGCTGTAGGGTCCTTGTCACTAAAGAGCTGTTCCAATAGTGTTTTTTGAAAGATTTTTGCAAGTTCTGTCCAGTCTCTTCTGACAAACTCTAAGCCTGTGATGTCAATCTCTTTATGCAGTGCACCATCTTTTTCATATACCTTTAATCCAGCATAGCGCTTTTTTGCTCCGCTTTTTTCATCAAGTTCGTTTGCTCGTGCATAAGGGATGACAAACCGCTCATAGATTTTTTCAAATTGCAGTTCTAGTTTATTTTCAAGACCATAGGTTTCTTTTATCCAATGGGTAAAATGTTGGTTAATCAGTGTTGTAATCAAGATTCCTGACGCTTTGGTTTCTTCATAGGTTGTGGTGTTATGATGTAAAAAAATACTATCAGTATCACCATAAATGACTTGGTAACCATGGTGTCTTGCTAGTTCAGCTGCTTTTTTGATAATCGTTTGTCCAAAATGAGTAATTGCATTTGCCATGGCAAAATTATAAAACCTACAACTGGGGTTTCCCAACACTCCATAAATCGCATTCATATGGATTTTAATTGCATAGCTTGCAAGCTGGTTTTGCTGTGCTTTTGCCTCATCCCTTTGTTTCCAAAAACGCTCAATAATGCTTGGCAAGATTCCTTGGTTTTTTGAAAAGATTGCGCCGTTTGGGGCAATGATTAGTGATGTTGTAGTGCTGTTGCTTGTTGCGGTGTTGTTGCTTCTAGAATTGGGGATACTCTTTTCCTTGTTCTTTTCCACGTTTTTTTGGCTGCTTTTGCCCATAAACTCAAGTTCAGGGTTTTGGTTTATTCCAACAAAGGTCAAAGGATCAATGTTAAAGGTTCTGATAATACTGGGGTAAAGGCTTTTAAAATCACAGACCATCACATACTGGTAAATCCCAGGTTTTGGTTCCATAACATATCCACCAGTAGCTTCTTCTTGTTTTTCAGCTCCACTACTGCTGTATGCTACAATCCCTTTTTTTTGGAGTTGGCGCAAATACAAGGAATCCAGTGTTGCAACTGATGCTTTTACTCTATCCAAAGGCATTCCAGTAAGTTGGCTTCTTATAATGGTTAATTCAAGCGTTTTTGTGCTTTTGAGAATTTCCCATACTAGCAGGGTATCATGCTGGTTATAGGCAATCAATGTTTTTGGATCCTCCAAATACGCTTGCTTAATTTTTTCAAGCTTGTTTTCATGTGCTATCAGTTTTGTTTTGCCAAGCAGGCTTTGCGCAGCAGTTTCAAGGCGATAGTCATCAAGCTTGACAAACGATGATTTAAGGATTTGAATCCCATCAAGAACAATTCTTCCAGGAACTTCTATTTTTGAGTCGCGAAGAAAATCATGTTCAATACGCACTTTTACTTCATCATTGTTTCTTCCAATTTTAAACAAGAGCCCATACTGTTTGCATTTTTTTTGCAAGACCAGCAAATCAAAATCAATAATGTTCCAGCCAATAAGGATGTCTGGGTCTAGGGTTACTAAAAGCTCTAAAAAGGTTTCAAGTGCCTTTTTTTCATGCTCTACAATGATGAGGTTTTCGTCAGGTTGTTCTTTGATTGGTTCATTACCTTCTTTTTTTTGGAATCCCATTTCTTGGAAGAGGTTATCAGTACTGCGTTGCTGCATTTTTTGTTGTGCACTTTTGCTTTGCTTTTCTTGGTATGCTTCCTGTTCTTTGCGTTTTTTTGTTTGTAGGTATGCTTCAAGTGCTTTGAAATTAGCTTTACAGCTTACAATAATCGTATGGTAAGTTCCATTTTGGTTTCTTGTTGTTTGGATTTGTTGCTCTGATGGCTGCTTTATGGTCTGTTTTTGGATATGCTGGTCCTGGTTCTTGGTTTGTTTTCTTAGGCTTTTTGTGGTTTGCTCATACAGGGTGATTGCATAAAGGTTTCCTTTTTCGTCAGTTTCTATATCTAATGAACAAACCACCAGTGCTGGTAGTTGCTCAAAGCTAACGATTGCATCCTCTTGAATTGCATTTTCTATGCTTGGCTCATCAAAAACAAGCATACCAGGAATGGTTTCATCCTGCTGCGCATTGCCTGCAATTTTAAGATAGGGAAAAAGGGTGTTATCAAGCAAAAACCTGTAGACAAAGCGAATATCTGCTTCATAGCAGACAATTCCTTGCTCTTCAAACAGTTTTCGTAGATGCGGTATCTCTTTTGGCAAGGTTGCTAGTACTTTTGCAACAGGCTTTGATTTAAAATCAGTTTTTTGCGTGGGTTGTATTTTGAATTTTGAAGCAAAATCATAGGTATGCAAAAGTTCTTGGGCTTTTGGCACATCTGCCTGTTTGATATAAAAATAAGGTTCGTATGCTTTTTTACACAAAAAACTTTTTCCATTCGCAAGCCTGCCGTACAAATAAACTATTGGTTTTTCTTTTCCAGAATGATCTGTCTCTATTCTGTAGGTTGGGTACAGTAAAAACCCTTCATACTCCTGCTTATTTGCTTGGCTATGCCTATCTATTTGGGTTTCTTGTGATTGTTCTTGCAGTTCTTTATCAGGGTTTTCCTGTCTTGGGATTTGGTCTTCTTGCATATTCTCTTCTATATTATTCCTCTTCTTATCTTTCTTGATGGGATGCTGCAGTTTTTCCTTGCTTTGGTGATGCGAGCGACTTCCCGGAAAAAAGGCTTGAAGTCCGTGACGGTGTCCGTGGGAGGAAACCAGGTGCGGAGATCCGCTTCGATGCTGGTCACATCCTTGCCTTCGAAGTTGTGGATCGGGTGAAAGGCTTTCGGCTCGTTGAGATTCTTGCCCCCGACGCCGGCGACGAACAACGCCTGCGGCCTGTCCAACCCGCCCAACTCGTTGAGATGGCCGTAAATGTAATGGGCGAGGAACAACAAGGCGCTGTCGTAGTGGCCCGACTGTCCGAATAAACCGTTGGCGTCTACGCCGATGAACAGTGTGGACTTGGGCTTCCGTGGTTTATCGAATTGGGCGGCGCAGCCGAACAAGGTCGCGCCATGACGACGGCGACCACGAATGCGGTCCTGACGATTCGGTGCAGGCTTCTCATGGCGTCATTTTTTCAGTGATCACCGGACGGTGGGCAAAAGTTCTCTTGTTGCGATGACTTCCTGCAGG
>JAWAQC010000062.1:0-5516 GCA_038894115.1 Candidatus Woesearchaeota archaeon
TTTTTTACCCTCCTAAGCTGTTGGTTTTCTTTATAAATTTATTGTTTGATAGTAAACAAATTTTTTGCTATTGTTTTATTTGGGACATTTGTTTAATTTTGGACATTTTCGTTAAATTTATATATTTGTTACTTTTTATAAAGGCTATGCCAAGTATTCATGAACAGGCAGTTGCTTACCTTGAACAGCATCCATACATTAAAGAATGCCTGAAAAAAAATTTGATTAATTATTCGAAGCTCTCCCGCTATCTTGCTAGCGAGCTTGGTCTTAAACAGCAACAAAGCCATAATGCACTGCTAGTGGCCTGCCGCAGATATCAACAGCAGCTTAAACCCCAGCTTGCTCAGGATCACAAAATTTTTTCCTTGCTTGCACAAAGTGAGCTTGAAATCAAAAATAAGGTAATGACTGTTGTTATTGCTAAAGCAGCATATTTGGAAAAGCTCTTAAGCATTGAAAAAAAAATTCGGGCTAAAGCAGACCTGTTTTATGCAATTGAAGGGACCAGTGCCTATACCTTAATTACCTCTGAAAAATATGCTGATGAAATTACCCAACTTTTTGGCTATCATGTGCTTACCATCAATACCAAGCTTGCATTGCTTATCCTAAAAAACCCAAAAGAAATCGAGACAACTCCTGGAGTTATTGCCATGCTCTATACACTTTTTGCTAACCATCAAGTCAATATTGTTGAAACCTTAAGCTGCTGGACAGACACCTTGATTGTTGTTAAAGAAGAAGACATCGGCAAGGTTATGCAGTTTTTGCGCTTTTGAATGATTTTCATTTTTTCGTGATAAGTTTTTTTCGGTGGTAAATTTGGGCTTTACTTCATTTGCTATTAAGTATGGGTTACGTCGTCCAACACTTGATGATGCTGAATATTTGGTAGCACAGTTTATTATTGGTAAATTTGACAAAGCCAAAGATCTTTATCTCCAAGAAAGAAAAAAAAGTTTTCTGGAGTATCTTTTTCACGTTTGGCCTGAGCATGATGGTATAAAAAACTTTTATATTCTTGATTCTTTTCTCATGAAAAAATTTCCAGACCTTTGTGGTAAGCAGCATCCTATTCAAATAACAGAATTGCAAATCCCAGGACAGTATGCACATGTTGAACATGATGAAGATGGTATGTATCGTGAAATGTGGATTGGGCTAGAACCGATTATCCATGCAAAAGATCTTGCTGCATTCCATACTGCATACCACCACCTCATTTCAGTAATTTATCATGAATGTGATCATTTTTATTCACGAGCTTATATTTCAGAAATGCAATCCTTTGAAGAGATTTTACAGTATTATCTAGATACCGCTGAAATTCGTGCTCATGCTAAACAACTTGCTTATTATTATGTTCAGAAAACCCCAGGGGTGGCATTTGATTATAAGTATCTAAAAAAACTTTCTCTTGGAACTCAACATCCACAGGTTTCTGGACTTCTTGCAACACTTGAGCTTTTGCGTGATCCAGAATCATCTTCTCCTGAATCGTGCTCTCTTCTTAATCAGCAAAGATACCAGTATCTGCATGATCTAATTCTTAAAGGAAGGAGTAAGATTACCAAGCGTGCAATGACTATTGCTTTTTCAAAATATATGCATTATCTTGCTTATTATGTCGTTGAATTTAACAAGGCAACTAGACCCTATCAAAAACTTGTACGTCCGTCAACCCTCTCTTAATGCAGTTGGGCTACTAGGAATTCTGAAGAATAGTTATAAGTAAAGAAGTGGTTCTTTTGTTTTCTGTGCATATCATCATGTTTTTTCTTATTACCACTACTCCCGCTTTTATTTATTCTCCCTCTTTTTTTATTTATCCTCTCTTTTTGGAGGATAAAAATTTATATATTTTAATTAATTTATTTATTAAATAGTGGTTACATCTGTTATTTATTATTCTTGATGTTTTCTTGTTTAGGTATTTATGTTTTAGTACTCCTTTTGCAAAGGTTTACTTTTATTTTTGGTTTAATGACAATGAAATTAAGGAGGTAAAAAAATGGGAGATAGTATTGATGATATTGTAGAAGATCAAGAAGATAGTTTTGGTAGTACTAGTATTTTTTCTGATATAGCACGGCTTAACCGGTTTACAGTTTTTACTATGGCTGATAGGTTATTAGCAAAATCAGAAGCGTTCTTAAAATATGGTAAGCGAGATTATGCTAATCACTATAGATTAGCTGCATTAGTGTTGTATTCTGAACTGGGTGTCGAAAAAATTGAACCTAATCATAATCCTTATCCTAATGAATTTGATGATTTGGATGTAAGTGTTTTTTCTGGTATTTCAAGGTTAAGAGAGATTACACTTTATCATATTGCTGATAAATTAATACATCAATCCGGTATTTTATCACGGAATGGTAAACCCTACGATGCAAAAACATATTGTATAGCAGCAGCAGTGATTTATGCTGAACTTGGTGATGAGGTAGCAACTAAATTTGCTTTTTACAAAGCTCATAATGTTTTTGAATAATGATTTTTATTATTTTTTCCTTGTTTTTTTCTTTGGCGTTTTCTTTCTTGTGATTTTTATTTTTTTAACTATTCATTCTGTTTTTTTATTGTTTATAAAAAATAATAGGTCAGCAACGGTAAGAGCAGACATCCAAGCATAAGGCTTCGCTTTACCTGGTAGCTTTGAGCAAAAAGACTAATACTTGTTGCTATCCCAAGCCCCACAAGACCAAGCAATTTATCAAAAAACAGTGCAAGAAGGCAAAGGCAGCCAATGACTATCCATTTTACTTTTTGATAGTCCATAACTGCAAAAAGTGCTGCAATTTTCTTTGATAATCCCAGAGCTACCAGCACTGCAATACTTCCAGCGCATAATGCACTGCAGAGCAATACTAAAACAGTGCTTAGCGTTAGTGCTGCATTTTGGCTTGCTAGCATTTGTTGCAGTGCTATCATAATCCCATTTCTTGTTTTAGCAATTGTATATAAGGTTGCAAAACTTACCAGCATTGAAGCGGTGTTGATGCCAGAAATAAAAATAAGGTAAGCCCTTTTTTCTTTGATAGGAAAAAGTGCTGCAGCAGTGCTGTTGGTCGTTCCAGGAAATAACCCCGTAATAATGCCTGCAAGCATGCTATATCCTGTTAGTTTTGGTTTTAAAGGAAGTTTTTCTTCTCCTGATGTTTGTTTTGGAATGTTTGAAATGCTAGTAAGAAGCATTCCAATACCGAAAAATCCTGTAAATAAAAGATAAAATGGCTCATTTGCAGTGTTAAGCAGTGCAATCCCAAGCAATCCAGATCCAAGAAAAACAAGAAATGCTGCAAATTTATTTTTTTCACTAATGATAAGCCACAGCACTAGAATGAGTATTAAATATTTAAAGTACGCTTTTCCCAGATAAATCCATACAATGATAGAGGTTAATGGAAAAAAGAGGATAAGCACTGCAAGCAGGCTGCACAAGCTTCCCCAAATGCAAAGTAGCAATGCTTCATGGCCTTTTCCTTCAAGCAGTAATTGATGGGCAGGCAGTGCTGTCATTGCCATTGCTTCACTTGGAGCACCTAAATAGACACTTGGCAATGCATCAAGAAAAGTATGGGTTATAGCCATGCTTAGTATTGCAACAAGCACATAAAGAAGTGGAATTGTTGTTGCAAGTGCTGGATACAGGGTTGCTACAAGTGCAGCTACAAGATTAATGTGAATACCTGGGGTAATGCCTGTAAAAGTTCCAGCAACCACTCCAAGCAATATCGCAAGCAGGATTTCGCTAATCATTCCAACTATTACAATCTTGGTTCTTTATATTGGTGCATCCATTTTTGTTAAAAGATGTGGTGCATTTTCCCTGTGTTTTTTAGAACATTCCTCTGATTTTTTATTTTGTAAGAGTTTCTTTGAAATGTTTTTTTATCATTCCTTTTTTAGTTTAGCAGCAAGCATCAAGGTTGCGTAGGCATGATGGAGAGAAGCGATAAACGGATCGACGGGGGGTTGTCCCTTACGGGGGTGGCGGCCTAAGGGAGCATGAAAGAGGTTGCCGAGCCGATGCTTGCTGCTGCCAAGAGCAGCATCGTGCTTGCTAGCGCAAGCACCCGCTCCTTTCGTCAGGCAAGATGTGCATTATTATGCACTTCAATTGGTCCCCGGATGGGGCAGGTCCCCCTACTGCATTCCAAAGCAAGAACTCCAGTCGCTTTCTTGATGCTGCTCTTGGGAATGTTTTTTCCACTGGACATGGATTATCCATAAGTCTTTAAAAGAATGAATTTTTTCCGCTTTTTATGAAACATATTGTTATTAAAGGTGCAAGAGAGCATAATTTAAAGAATATTTCACTGAGTTTGCCAAGGGACAAACTGATTGTTATTACCGGCTTATCTGGTAGCGGCAAATCCACCTTAGCATTTGACACTTTATATGCAGAAGGGCAGCGCCGCTATGTTGAATCGCTTTCAGCCTATGCACGCCAGTTTTTGGGATTAATGCACAAGCCTGATGTAGATAGCATTGAAGGCCTTTCACCTGCAATTGCTATCGAGCAAAAAACCACAAGCAAAAACCCAAGAAGCACGGTAGGAACGGTCACAGAAATTTATGATTATTTGCGTTTGTTATATGCAAGAATTGGCATTCCCCATTGTCCTGAGCATGATGTTGCCATCAGTGCGCAATCTCCTGATGAAATCGTGCGCAGGATCTTAGAGGAATTTTCTGGCTCAATTACAATTTATGCACCAGTGATACGCCAAAAAAAAGGCACGTATGAAAAACTCTTGCAAGACCTTTTTAAAGAAGGGTATACCAAAGCAAGGGTAAATGGAAACCTTGTTCGCACCGATGAAAAAATCACTCTTGAACGCTATAAAAAGCACGATATTGATGTTGTGATTGATCGCATCAGCCTTCCTGCATCAATTCCCTTAACAGAACAAAAACCAGAACAGAACGAAAAAATTAATACGCAAAAAATTAATACGCATGCAGGAAAGAACAATGCTCCTTCTTCTCAAATTGCAGCAGTAAACCCTGCAGACAAACAGCAAACCAATCAGCAGTATTCATCCTCCCAGCGGTCTGCTGCCCAACTTTCCAATCGGCTTAGTGAGGCAGTTACCAAAGCCATTGAAAAAAGCGAAGGTTTAGTTGTTGTCGCTGATCATGAAAAAGAAAAAATGTTTTCCTCTGCAATGGCATGCACGATTTGCGGTTATAGCATTGGCGAGCTTCAACCACGAATGTTTTCGTTTAATAGCCCCTTTGGTGCTTGCCAAAGTTGTCATGGCATTGGATACACTATGGAATTTGACCCTGACTTAATTATTCCTGACAAGACCAAATCGATTGCTGATGGAGCAGTTGCAATTTATCGTAATGTTGTTGATGGTTGGCGAGTCCAATACCTTGCTGCAGTAGCCAAGCATTTTGGATTTTCAGTGCTTACCCCTATCAAAGACCTTACCAAAGAACAGCTTAACGTATTGCTGTATGGCTCAGATGAACGGATTCATTTTTTCATGAACATGAAA
>JAWAQC010000063.1:0-5515 GCA_038894115.1 Candidatus Woesearchaeota archaeon
ACCATAAAAAGACAGCTTTAAAAAGAAAAGAACGAAAAAAAATAAACAAGAAGTTATGAAGAAACAAGCCACATGTTTTTCTTGTGATGAGATTTTATTTTTTCGTCATTGAAAAGTTTTTGGTAATATGCCGCAACTAAAGGAATAAGATGAAGAAGATCGTCTTCATGGTTCATGACTAATAGCGTTTCGTAAAACGAAAGCTGCATATAGTATTGCTCCTCGTGGGAAGAAAACAAATTGGGTTGAAAACGTAGATAGGGTTTATATAAGGTATAGAGTTGCGTAAATGCTGCTGAATCTGTTTTGGCTTGAAGAACCATAGAAAAAAGGTTTGCTTTACCGATGGCTTTCACAAGGTTTTGATCAGAGGATTTGTGAGAATTGTTTTTTTCTTGAGACAAGAGAGTAGAGAATGGAAGAGCAAAATAGGGCAAATCAGATTCAGAAAAATAATATTGAGGGATATTTGTCAATGGATTTTTAAGAATCCTTGGATGCACAAATCCAAGCTCACGAAGTTTTTTGCCTTTTCTCATAATGACATCCTTATGCATCCCCAACTGCTGAGCAATATCAGCATAAGTATAACCTTGGTAGTTGCTTACAAGATGGGAATGAGAGTAAAGAAAGTCACGTGTTGTGGGATAACCTTGAAACAAGCGTTCTGCATCTTTTTTCTTGATAATGTAGTGAAATTGCTCATAGGGGAGGTAAATTTTGCGAACAAGGCCCAAGCGCTCAGCAATTGTGATTCTGCGACAAACTGCAGAACGGCTAAGATGATACATTTTGGCAATATCATTAAGGGTATACCCCTGGTCAAGCAGCAGCATGCGTTTTTTTTCAATCGAGAGCACCTTGTTATAGATGTTGGGAGGAATTTTATAAACAGACCCTGTAAATCCTTTTAATGCTGGTTTCCCCTCTCCTGCAGCAGGACGAAGAACGACTTGCTCAACAACCAACTCACCATTCAGAATCATCTGACGATAACGCCATTGCAATGCATCTCCTGATTTATGAATTCCTGATTCCTTTGCTAAATCCTCTAAGGTTTTCCATTCTTCTATTTTTTCCCTTCGTAAATGAAGCTCAGCTGCAATACGCACAGCATCAGCAAGCATGAGAAACCTTGACTTGATTCCTGGCAGTGAAACATAAAATTGGTGATATAACTTATCAAAATACCTTCTCCCTAAATAAAATGTTTTTTTAGTAAGGCAAGGCTGCTGTGAAGGTAATAAGGCAGTTGAAAGGTTAGTTTCAAGATCAAAACTAGTTTCTTGACGACCAGAAGGTTGTGAAAGACAAGACTGCTTAACTAGTGTTGCTTTACGAACATTTGAATCAGCATCATCTAAGTGCTGGTAAAAAACAGAAACAGGAACAAGCTGTGCAGCATACGCAAGTAATGCATTAATTGATTCTTTAGTAATATAAGGATGACTTCCTTTTTTTTCTTCTGCAAGCTCAAGTAGACCCGCTCTTATAAAGGCGTAATATTGGTTTTCTGATAACCCTAAGAATGCTTGGCATTCACGTTTAAGGAGGTTATTTTCAACACTAACTAACAAAGTATGGGCTTCTTGAATAAGTAATTCAAGTGGCAATGTTGTAGTATGCATGTCTTGCAAAAGCTGATTTCCAAGGGAGGTAGCAAAAGGCAAGGATACCATTAGGTTAAGAAAGAACAATAGATTTAAATATTTTTGCTTTTTATTACTATTAAACAATAGTTACAAATTAGATTTAACAGTGTAGTGGTAAAAGAAAGCCTAAAGACAACGAAGATGTTCTAAAAAAATACCGTAAGAGAAAATCGCTAGTAAAAAACGAAGGTGAAAAAAGAAAGAAGAAAAAAAGTACAGAAAAAAGTAAGAATGAAAAAACAAGAGAGAAAAAAGGCAAGCCAAGAAGCATACGCAAGTAAAGAAAGTTAGTCTTGAATCATTTCAATTTCAATATTTAATTGCTCTGGGATAGGAACACGCATGACCAGGCGAAGGGCTCGCTCATCAAGATTCATGTCAATGATGCGCTTATGAATACGCATTTCATAGCGTTCCCAGCTTGCCTTACCCTCGCCAGAAGGACTTCTTCTTGTTGTCAATTTCAACCGTTTTGTTGGCAATGGAATTGGACCACGAATAGGAACACCAGTTTTTTCAGAAATGTCTTTGATATACTGGCACGTTTGATTAACTTTATCAATATCAGTGCTTGCAATTTTTATCCGTGCTTTTTGCATACACACTCACCAACATTACACAAAAAAACTAAATAAAAAACCAAATAAATATTCAATGGGTAAAAGGTAAAGGAATAAAAATATAAGGGAGACATAGGCTAACTGGAAAACAATCGTGCCAAACGATCCTTACTAAAGGAACAAAAAAAGATAAAAAAGTTGCACAGGGAAGATTGCTAAAGTGGTTTTGGGATGGTTCGTAACACCACAAGTACACTAACTTTGATAATTGGTGCTACCCAAGCACCACCTTAACACAACCACCACGTGCCCCCTTATTTTGGAACCAAGTCAATGCACATTCCAGCAGCGACTGTTTGCCCAGAATCCCTGATTGCAAACCGTGCCATCTGAGGAATGTCTTTTTGTTTTTCGATAGCAACAGGTTGGATGGGCTCAACAACAACAATTGCTGCATCGCCATTCTTGATAAAGTCAGGATTTTCCTGGAGCACTTCACCTGTAGCAGGGTTAAGCTTTTTAACAATTTGCTTGAATCTGCAAGCAATTTGCGCAGTGTGGATATGGAACACTGGAGTGTAACCTACGGTGATAACACTTGGATGGTTAAGCACGACAATTTGTGCAGTGAACTCTTTTGCAACTTTAGGAGGATTATCCTGTTTTCCAAGGACATCACCGCGCGCAACATCTTTTTTACCAAATCCACGCACAGACAATCCAACATTATCACCTGGCTCAGCTTGCTGCATTTGTTCGTGGTGCATTTCAATGGTTTTAACTTCACCAAGAACACCTTTACCTTCTCTTCCTGGCATAGCAATGACCTTGTCGTTAACTTTTAAGATACCAGTTTCAACTTTTCCAACAGGAACTGCACCAATACCAGTGATGTTGTAAACATCCTGGATAGGCATGCGCAAAGGCAGATCGATGGGTTTTTCTGGCTCCTTGAGGTTATTGATTGCTTCAAGCAAGGTTGGGCCAGTATACCAAGGCATCGAAGATGATTTCTTGACAACATTATCGCCTTTTAATGAAGCCATTGCGACAAACTGGACATTCTCAAGCTTATATCCCACGGTTTTGAGAAGCTGAGAAACTTCATTTTTGACTTCATTAAATCGCTTTTCGCTATAATCGACACCAGAGATATCCATTTTGTTAATGCCAACAATCATTTGGCCAACACCAAGGGTTCGTGATAAGAAGACGTGCTCTTTGGTTTGGGCGTTGACACCATCATTAGCTGCAACAACAAGCACTGCAGCATCAGCTTGGGATGCACCAGTAATCATGTTCTTGACAAAATCTCTGTGGCCTGGAGCATCAATGATGGTAAAGTAATACTTCTCTGTGTCAAACTTTTTATGAGCAAGGTCAATGGTAACCCCACGCTCACGCTCTTCTTTAAGATTATCCATAACAAATGCAAATTCAAAGCCTGATTTGCCAAGCTCCTTTGCTTTTTCCTGCAATTTTCTCATGGTTTGCTCGTCAATATTTCCAGAATCATACAACAAACGACCGACAGTAGTTGATTTACCATGGTCGACATGCCCGATAAAAACCAAATTAATATGTGGTTTTGTTTTTGCCATTTTTTCGTCCTCCAAACATTTAGTAGGATACTTCTTGAGTAGGATCCAAAGTAATAGGGTTTGGGATATTGAATCCCTTTATAAATTTTTGCCTTGCACCAGGAATACAAAAGCAAGGAAAATCAAAGGCGTTTCTTAAAGAGGGTAAGGAAGTTTACAAACAGGATATACCCTTGGATAAGGAAACTAAACGGGTTAGGAAAAAACAAAAAAAAGGTAAAAAAAGGAAACCAACAAAAAAATACAACAACAAAACAAATTTGATAAAGATTCTTAGATAGCTAAAAAACTCTCAAGCAAAAAACGAAGGTTATTCGTCTTCCACTTTTAATCCCTTCCGCTCCCTAATCATTCGGAGCACTTTAGCTTGCAATTCATCCGGCAACCGCTCATAACTTTGGTCAATCAGAGAACTGGTACCACGGCCACCGGTAGCAGAGCGAAGATCGTTGCTCATCCCAAACATTTCTGCAACAGGCAGTTTACCAATGACGACGACTTCAGAGCCTTCTTGCGTCATTTCAAGGATCTGACCGCGCTTGTTGGAGATCAATTTTGAGATTTCACCCATGTATTCTTCTGGAGCCTCAAAACGCAACACTTGCATTGGCTCAAACAGTAACGGCCGCGCATCCCGCATTGCACCGCGAATACCATCACGCACTGCAGGGTACATTTGTGACGGTCCTCGATGAATCGCATCTTCGTGTAATTTCGTATCAACAAGGGTAACTTTCACACCAATGCAAGGTTCCCGTGCAAGCGGCCCAGCGCGCATCACATCCTCAAACATGTCAAGGACCATCTCCATAATTTCCCCAATATGAACTTCACCACGGACCATATCAACAAAAATATTTCCCCGATAAATGTCTTTAACCCCATCTGCTTCTTTGGTTTCAAAGCCGTACTTCATCAGTTTTTCTCGAAGAACAAGGTCTTTTCGCTTGATGCGTCCTTCGGGAATTTCCCCCTCTTTAATTGCGCGCACCAAGTCTGCTTTTAAGGGCTCGGCAATAAAGTATAATTTGTTATGTTTATTAGGGGACTTGCCTTCAAAGGGCTCTTTGGTTTTCCCCAAGATCGTCTCACGATAAACAACAATCGGTGGGGAGGTCACCACATCCACTTTTTTTTCACGTTTGATCCTGTTTTCAATCACTTCTAAATGCAACTCACCCATTCCATGAAGCAAATGCTCGCCTGTTTCTTCATTGATTTCAACAGTAATGGTTGGGTCTTCTTTTGAAACTTGGCGTAAGACTTCAATCAGTTTTGGCAAATCGCCTGGACTTTTTGCTTCAATCGCTTTGGTAATCACTGGGTCAAATAAATGTTTAATCGCTTCAAACGGTTCAATCTGAACGGTGGTGATGGTATCACCTGGCATGGTTTTTGGTCCAGAGATACCAATAATATTTCCTGCTGGAACTTCATCAACAATTTCTTTTTTAGCTCCGTTATAAATGTAAATTTGCTGCACCCTTCCTTTTTCAGCTGTTCCTGCAATAACGATTTCTGTTCCTTTCTTTAACGTTCCAGAAAACAATCGGCCAGCAGCAATTTCACCTGCTTGAGGATCAATGACAACCTTTGTGGTAACAAAGACAGGAGGACCCTGTGGATTGCAATGGGTCAATGCTTTGCCCACATCACTTTCTACATCACCATGCCAAATATGCGGAACACGGTATTGCTGAGC
>JAWAQC010000064.1:0-5434 GCA_038894115.1 Candidatus Woesearchaeota archaeon
TCTAAATAAAAACTAAAACCTAATGTCAATAAAAATAATTAAAATCTTAACTCTTTCCTAAACTCTATAAATAATAGTAATTATCACTATAGTATAATTTACAACCATTACTGGTAATTAGGATTCGTCTGTATCAAGAGACAACTCGTTTTGTTTTAAGAATGTCAGTGCTATCTATAAATCAGGTTTTTACTCCTTTTTATAAGAGCGCATCCTTCTTCGTTTGTTTTTTTCGTGTGTTGGTGGATTAGAAATTCTATGGTTTTGGGTGGTTTGCTGCCGTTGTGTTGTATAAACAAAAAGATCATCTTTAGTGATTGGATGAAAATAGTCTGCTTCTTCAATGAGGATTTTTGCTGTTGTTTTTTCTATTGCAGCGATCTCAACACGGACACCTTCAGCCTTTAAATGCCTTATCAACTCAACATAATCAGAATCTCCTGACATGATAATTATTGTGTCTACTTTTGAAGCTAATTGTGTGGCTTTGATTGATAGTGGGATATCTGCAGATTTATGGCAAGGGATTACTGAACCATAATAGTGTTGATGCAGCCGTTCTGCAAGCTTTGATGAAATATTTCTTCCTTCACGAAAATAAATAAGTCGATTAAGTCCTCTTCCATTAAGAAGCCGTGGTATTAAGGTATCAAAATTAATCATAGCATTAGGTATTTCTTCATGAATACTTCGTTCAATATTATTTCCATCGCAAAGTATAGCCACAGATTGATTAATTGTTGTTTGCAACATCCTTAAAAACCTCTTAGCTTGAGTGCAATAGTATTTGTCCAATCATATTTTTAAGGTATTAACAACTCCTAATAACCATTTTTTAATATCCGTAACTTTACTACCCGTAACTCTTTATTATTTTTTCTGTTTTTCAATGCCAATTTTACTGATTCCAGGACCTTTTTGGTTTTTATATTTCGCATCTTTTCGTTTGTCATAGGTTTGCTCGGGAAGGCTACTAAGCTCGTCAAACACAAGCCTGCAAACTCTCATTCCTGGGTAAAGGCATACTGGTACTTTTGAAAGATTTGCAATTTCAAGCGTAATTTGGCCTTTAAACCCTGGATCTATAGAGCCAGCAGTTGAATGCACAATAATGCCAATACGTGCAAGCGAGCTTCTTCCATCCAGCCTTCCTACCAAGTCGTAGGGGATTTCAACATATTCTTTTGTCGTACCAAGGATTAATTCAGAAGGATGAATCACAATGGGTTCATTATCTTTTTTTATAGTATATTCCATCAGGCTTGGTGAAACACCTTCTAGCGGATCAATGTATTTTACAGAACTATACTTAAAAATACGAAATTCGTTTCCCAGGCATAAATCAATAGATGCCATAGAAATATGTTCTTGCGCATACCCTTTAATAATCAAACTTTTTTGTGCAATCCTTTTTTTTATATCCTTATCTGAAAGAACAGCCATACTTTTCCCCCTATAAATATCATTCAAGATTCTTGTTTTGCTATAAATACTTTGCTATCTTTAACAACTCTTTCTTACACGCTTAAAATTTTTTTAAATGGTAATCCACTCACTTTTCTGTGTGGATTGTAAAAAAGAAAAACTGTCTTTTTTCAAGGTTAGAATAAAAAACGTTTACCGTAAGGTACTTTCTTACTCTTTTTCTTTAGCCAACGTGCTTATTTTACTTTATCGTAGTATTCTGAGAGAATATCACGAATCTTTTTTTTGCTTTCTTTGCTAATGCTTATCGTTGCACCATAAAAAATAATGTCGAGTTCCTGTTCAGTGGTTGGCATCAAATCAATAATTTTTTTTATATGGTGGTCTTTGAGCCTTGGAATTTCAGCTTTGTTTAATTTTACAAAAAGTTCGTCAGCATCCTTTTTTGGTAGAATCTTGAGTGATTTTAAAAATTCATAGGTTTTATTTGCTCGGTAATTAAGTTGCCCTTTTTCTTTTTCTAGTTTTTTTAAGATCTCTTTTGTTTCTGAAAGTGTTAATGGTTCTTGATATAGGATTGTTGGTTTTGTTGCCATAGAGTCTCCTCCTTACGCTTTCGGGATTGGTTTTAAATGCACAGGAGCTACTATAAGTTGTTTTTTCTTGTTAAAATCTTTTACTTCAACTAAATATGCACTCCCTTGTTGTCCTATAATTTTTCCATGCTTTCCATGAAATCTTGGATGGTATAAACCTTTTTGAATTGATGGCTCAGCAACAAGTTGCACTGTTTCGCCAATTTCAAAACGCTGGAAAATGCGTTCAAGGCTTACTTTACCTTTTGTTCTATGTATTTTCCTTAGTTTATAACGGGTTTTTCTGCGAAATCCACCAATTCGCTTGGCCATATTGTTTCACCTATAACTCTTTTTCTTTAATCAGTAGGGGGAAGCATTAATAGGTATGCAATTTTTATCTATTATTTATCTTTCTTATGATTTTTTTCTTGTACTTTTCTTTTTAGAGCAAAATTCTTTTTAAGGGAAAAGAAAGGTCCGACTTTCCTTAATGCTATTTCGTGAGAAATGGCTTTTGTTTTTAAATCTTTTTGTTTTATCCTTTTCTTAACTCTTTATTACCCTTTTTCTTTACGGTTTAAATCTTTTAATAATAAACCCTCTTAATACTTTTGATAGGTTCTTTTATTTGTATTTTTATCCTATTTTTTCTCTTTTCCTGCTTATTTTTCTGTTGTTTAGTTCTTTTCTAGTCTTAATGGTTAAGATTCAAGGCTCTTGTTTTTAAAAATACCTGGTAGCACCAAAAACGCATCAAATACATACTAAGGATTTAAATTTCTTTGTGTTAAATTGCGTTTACAAGCATTTTCCTCTTTCCTAAATTTTCTCATCATCCAATACTTTTGCGCATTTGTTTTATCTTGACGTTTCTAGATATATCAAGCAATCATGCGAATACATTTTTGCCGATAGATTTAAATACTGCAGTTTTTCATAATTCCATAAGACAATTATCTCGGTGCAAGAAAACTGATGCAGCAAAACTAATCAAAAAAATAAAACTATTTTTAGACACAATCCCTCACTTTAGGTTCATCCTCGCTTAACGTTATTATACTCCTCTTTTAAACTCTCATTACCATTCCTTGTATTTTCATTGTATCACCTTTTTGGTTATATCCCCACAGGGTATCATATGCCCTCTTATTTACTGTTACAATTCCCCATTTTATTTATTAACCAGCAGTACCAAAAACGAAAATGGCAACCTCTCAGAACACCGCTCACCATACACCACATCCTCAAACTGATAATTTGCGAGAATGGATCGGTAATCCTACTTTAGAATATTTACGCAACCGAAGGAGCATTCGAAAATATAAAGATATTCCACTTGATTGGGAAATTATTGGTGAATTACTCTACGCTGGAAGGGATGCTCCCAGTGCAGGGAATTTACAAGCAAGAAAATTTATTGTGATTACAGACCAAGCAAAAAGAAAGGCAGTTGCTGAGGCATGTTTTCATCAGTATTGGATTGCAACAGCACCATTACTGATTGTTATAGTCGCTGAACCTGAAAAACTTGCAAGGTTTTATGGTGTTCGTGGAGAGCGTTTTTATTCTATTCAAGAGTGTGCAGTCGCAGCACAAAACATTATCATTGCTGCGCAATCGCTGGGGCTTGGAAGCTGTTTTGTTTCAGCTTTCGATGAAGAAGATTTACGGGCTGTTTTAAAAATACCACAATTTTCAAGACCACAAGTTGTTGTAACCATCGGCTACCCTGACGAAATTGTACCTGAACCTCCAAAATATCAATTATGGGATATTACCTATTTGCAAAGCTATGGAACTAAAATTCGTGATATTGAACTGTATATTGGTTATAATTGGGGTAGAGATATTGCTAAAGCTGTCACCGGGCTTGGTGAAAAAATCCAAAAATCAGGTGAGCAGTTAGAAAAAGGGGTAAGTTCGTTAGGTTCAAAGCTTGCCTCCTACCTTAAAGGAGAAAAAAAGTAATTTCCTTAAGATTTGAGCATCTGTTACAGGCTTTTTGTTACCCCTCTGTTTTATTTGCCTCTTAATTAACTCTTTTGTTTGCTTCCCTTAGGTAGGTTTATTGTGTCACTTAGGATAATGTTTATATGTATTGTACTAATAAAAAAGAGAGTACAAAGGAAAACGTTTATCAAGATCGTGGATAAAAATAGGTGAGCTCTATGCAGGAAATCTCTAAAGAAGCGCAGAAAAAATTGGATGAGATTAAGAAAAAGCTTGATCAATTCAAGAAAAAAGTCGTTGACAAATTTGGCAAATATGCTATGGGTATTGCATTGCTTCCCCCTAGTAAAGATGAGAAGGGAAATATCGAAGACAAATACAATGTGCTCGTGCTTATTGATGATAATGATAACCAGTTTATGAGTAAAGACGAACTTAAGGAAAAAACCGATAAAATCATTAAAGCCTATGCACAAACTGTTGAGAAAAAAATTAACCCAACAGTTCTCTTACTTTCTGAGTTGTGGCTTTCTTGCTATGATGCAAAGTATGATTTATTGCAATTAATTGCTATGGGTGCACCTGTGCATGACCAAGGGATGCTCTCAGCTATTAAGATTGCTGAAATCCATAAATCAATGGTTCTTAAGAAATTTGAAAAATATATTGTCAGCTATGTTCTTGCAGGAAGCTTGGTGCAGGGAAGAGCGACAAAAGAATCAGACATTGATGTTTTTATTGTTATAGATGATACCGACGTTAAAAAGATGACAAGAGCAGAGCTTAAGGACAAGCTCAGAGCTATAATAATAGGGATGGGATTTGACGCTGCACAAATGACAGGCGTCCATAACAAGCTTAACATTCAGGTTTATATCCTCACTGATTTCTGGGACAGCATAAAAGAGGCAAACCCTGTAATATTCACATTCCTCAGGGATGGTGTTCCATTCTATGATAGAGGGATATTCATGCCGTGGAAGCAACTTCTGAAGATGGGAAAGGTAAAGCCATCACAGGAAGCGATTGATATGTATATGGCATCAGGAGAGCAAATGCTGGAGAGAGTGCATGAAAAACTCAAGGATATAGGCATGGAGGATATGTTTTGGGCGATCCTCACTCCGTCGCAAGCAGCGCTTATGCTTTATGGTGTTCCACCTCCAACCCCCAAGGAAACCCCTGGCCTGATGAGGGATATCTTTGTAGAGAAGGAAAAACTTCTCACTAACGAAGATATTGATATTCTTCAGGACGTTATTAGGGTTAGGAAGGAGATGGAGCATGGCACGAAAAAAACAATATCCGGTTCAGAGATTGACAGGCTTCTTACAAATTCGGAGAAATACCTCAGAAGGATAAATGAGCTTTTTACTAAGATAAATGAAATCAAGGAAAAAGAATCAATGTTGCATACATATGAGGCGGTTGTGACAATAATAAGGGATGTGATGAGACTGGAAGGTATTGAGAGAGTGAAG
>JAWAQC010000065.1:0-648 GCA_038894115.1 Candidatus Woesearchaeota archaeon
CCGTGCATTACAACAATCCCTTCACGAAGAGTAGCTGTAACTGAAGGAGGCAAACGAAGAGTTTTTTCCAGTGACCGCTGCATTTTTTGTTTTACCATAGTGTATCATAACAGCATTTTTTTAAGGATAAGGGAAAATAATAGGATAACCTAAAAGTATGATGAAACAAGGAAATACCCTGGTTAATAGCAATAGGCTATCAGTTTTCCTCCTAATTTTTTCTTGATTGCTTCCTTATGTGTCATCAACCCGTTTGGCGTTGAAACGATTAAGATGCCAAAATCTTTTGCAATAAGGTATCGCTGCTCGTATTTTTGATAATCTGCTACAGTAACTGAAAAACGAGGTTTGATAACACCACACTTATTAATTCGACCCAGTAATTGTAAAACAATACTAGGATGTCCACCATAAGTACTAAGGGTATAACTGCCAACATAGTGGTTTTCATGGAGCAAACGAAAAACTCTTTCAATAAGAGAGGAAACTGGCTGAACTCGAAGAGTTGTCTTACCCATACTATCATACTGGTTAAGCATTGACAATGCATTTGCAAGCGTATCATTTCCAGCCATAATCAATCACCATACCTTCCATATAACCCATGAAACCATTGTGCATCATGAGGAAAACAAAAACAGTATTTCT
>JAWAQC010000065.1:658-5379 GCA_038894115.1 Candidatus Woesearchaeota archaeon
ATGGGGGAATCAGCAATGAACAGTAAAGAGTGAAAACAGATGCAAAACAATTTACGCATACTGCTTAAACCCAATTTTTGTTGCTATTTCCCTAAAACAATGCCTACACAAATGCAACCCATATTTGCTAATATGCCCTCCGGTTCTACCACAACGCACGCACTTGCGTTTAAGCACCGAGCAGGTACGAGTTTTAGGAGCATTGTGCTTTTTATACTTGGCAAGCTTAACAGGTTTAGCAGATAATTGGGTAAATGCTTTACGATAATCACTGGTCGTCATCAGTTTTCTTCCTCCTCAATAATTTTTACCTTATAGGTTGTTTTAAAAAAATGAATCGCTTCAGATTTAGTAATTTGATGGGAGGGTGAAGGTTTTGCAGGTTTAATTCTACGTCGTTTTACACGAAAACCAGGACGCTTCAGTGTAACAGAGACTTCAAGACCCATCATTCCAATATCAGGATCATACTTAACCCCTTTAATGTCAATATATTCATGGATTCCAAAGGAAAGATTACCTAACCCATCAAAATTTTTTTCTGAGAGCGTGAAATTCACTGCATCAAGGAGTGAGGGCAGCAGTAATGTAGCATCTTGTTTTCGTAGAGTCACTTTACAACCCACAGGAAGTCCTGGGCGTAGTCCCCAGCTTGGAATACGCCTTTGAGTAAGCGTCGCTATTGGTTTTTTACCTGTGATCATTTTAAGCAGACGCAGGCCCCGCTCAACGTTAACTTTTTCTTTGCCTGTCCCAACATTAAGGGTAATTTTCTCAATCGAGATGGTACGCATTGGTGTTTCCATAGTGATCATAACCTTAAGCATTAATGAAAAACATAAGTTTTTTGTAATGAGTAAAAAACATAGTTCCTCCTGGGGAAAAACATGAAAGGATACATCTCCTTCTTAGGAAAATATTACGCTGACTGAGGATTGGAATCAGCTGTGATTTTTAAAGTATTTGCTTTTTGCTTTTGTTAAGTTTGCTTTGGAGTGGATAAGGAAGGAGAGGTTTTTAGAGATGATGAAGCTGAGGAACGAGATGAAGTGTAAGGTAATACGGAAAGAGGTAGAGCTTTTCCACTTAGTACATACACCACTGGCTCAGGGACTTGATACGTTATGCCGTCAGCACTTCTTAAAGATACAAGCCCCTCCTGTAAAGCAGTAATAGTTCCTTGAATCCCACGCTTTTTTCCTTTGTAAATGATCGCATGCATTCCTACGGCTAACGGAAGATAGGAAAGTAATGGTGCGTTAGGATCATAAAGAAGACTTCCTCCTTTTTTCACGTGCGCTTTTAAAGTTGCTGCATTGTCTTTGGAAAAAAGAAGATTTTTCCCTGAAAATAAGCGAACTTGAAGCAGTCCTTTGGGAGCAAGGGTAAATCCTTCAACACGATAAGGTTTAAGAGGGGAAATTACTTTGGTAATCGGAACAAGCGTAAAAACACCGCTTGAAGAGAACTGGAGTTGGTACTGCTGCTCCCCAAGGGAAATAAAATCTAAAAAAACGACCATAGCGTGCACATCACGAACGCGCTTACCATTGATCAGAACGGAATTGTTCATCAAAAGGTATTTTGCTTCACGAATGGTTGAAACCAGGTTCAACATATCACGCAAAATAATCCCTAACGGCAACCCAAAATCTGGAGACATCGAACAAGTAGGGGATAAAATAAAACGAGTAGTTCGACGTAAAATTTTCCAAGTTCGAGGAGAGGAAACACGCTTACGATGAGTCATACGTTTTCACCAATCATGTTTTTTCGTTCATTGTTACATACGAAGATTCATACACCATCAGTATGGAATCATTACAACATCATGAGTTTTCTTGTTGGGAGGTATGTAATTGATAGTAGTAAGGGATAAACATGGAAGGAACAGGAAAGACGATTATGTACTACGAACAGTGGTAGCTGCACCTGAGGTTGCAGCTGGCAAAGCAGTGCGTTGAGTGCCTGCATCTGAAGGTTTCGTTGGTTTTTGCGCTGAAGTGGATGAAGAGCGATTTTGGGAAATGGCAAGACGTTTTTTGTCATCAAGCTGCAACTCGACAAGCTGAACATTTGAAGGATGGACCGGATAAAAAGATTTAGACCCATCTTTTTTAAGCTGGTACGCATCCGCAAGATAAATTCGAGTACGTTTCAAGAGGACTTTGGTAACTTGGGTTATTTTTCCCTTGAATTGGCCACGCAGAATTTTTACCGTGTCGCCCTTTCGAATACGCAAGGATCGAATACCGTATTTTTGCCGAAGCGCTTTGGATAGTGAAGCAGCAAGAAACTTTCCTTTCAGGTGCAAAGGAGCATTCGCTTGATATTTGCGTTGCTTCCGTGGTTGCTTGCTACTTTTCCATGAACGTGAAAAACGATTTTTCATAGGCATCAACTCAAAACATTTGACAAAGGAGTAAAAAACATAAACATGCGCACGTAAAATCCTCACAGCACGCTTAAATAATAATGCTTGCAACTTTTGCTACAGCAGGCCAGCGTTTTGCTGCTTCTTTGGCAATAGGCCCTTTAAAAATCGTCCCTTTTGGATTTCCTTTATTATCCTTGAGGACAACAACAGCATTATCCTCAAATTTTACTCGGGTACCATCAGGACGCCGAAAAGCTTTTCGTTGTCGAACGACAATAGCAAAAACCACTTTTTTTCTCATATCCGGCTTGCCTTTCTTAACTGAGGCAAGGATCATGTCACCTACACCAGCTGCTGGATAGCGACCTTTTGAAGTTTTTAATTTAAGGACAGAGATTAACTTAACGGTTTTTGCCCCTGAATTATCACACGTCTGAATTAGGGAACCATGAGACAGTGCACGTGGAATTTTAGCTGCTACAGCTTGCATACGAATACACCTGTGTTGTTCTTTTGCATGTGAGTCATTTTATGAAGGTGGAATAGGAACAAGCACTAATGAAGCTCCTTGCTCTCCTGAGTGGAAGGAGAGGAATTTGAACTTCCAGGGAAGGATTGCACCACTTTTTTTTCAATAACGATAAAATGCTTTGTCTTGCTAATCGGTCGAGTTTCTTGAATAACAACATGATCTCCTTCTTCAACGTGAAATCCAGTTGGAACATGCGCATGAACCACTGAACGCTTTTTCTCATACCGCTCATATTTTGGAACAAACCGTTTCCATTCCCATGCAACTTTAACAGTTTTGTGTCGCTTAGCACTCACAACAATCCCTTCAAAAATACGGCCATGAACCCGATATCCATCTAGTGTTGAGGGGACCAGTGATGAGGAAGACAGAGGAGTCGAAGAGGGGTTTTTAGTACCTTGTTGTGATCCCATGCAAAATTCACCTATTCTTTTACCGATCTCATTGTTGTAACACACAAGCATGATTATTGTTTTACAACATCTTCAAGGCGACTACACAGCGCAGTCCCTTGATAGAGTTTTCCATCAATCCTAAACACACGACCGTTTTTTAATAAACGTCGTGTGCGTTCCTTTGAAACGATAACAAAGGAATACTTAGTTTCATCGAGGATCATGCCTTGGATGGCTTCTTCATCCTTGCACGGTGATGCAACGACAGTAAGTGTTTTGCCAATCAATAAAGGTTTTGCCATCGGAAGGATAATAGACGATCCAGTGATACAAAATGGAAAACCCATGGAGGAAACAACTGGTGCTTTTTACGGATGACAACCAATGGTTTGGATCCATTGTAGGATAATGTAAAAGCACACGAAGGATAGGGATTATTTAACTTGAATTTGGGAAGGGTCAAACCCCAGTTTTATTAATTCTTCTTTTACTTTTTTTAGGTGGTTTCCTTGCAATTCAATCCGATTATCTTTAAAGGTCCCACCGCAAGCAAATTTTGATTTTAAATCTTTAGTAACGTCCTTGATGTTAATTACTTTAGCATCAATGCCATCAATAATCGTTGATTCTTTACCAAACTTTTTTTTCTCAAGGAAAACAACAACATTTTGGTCTTCTTTAGCAATATCTTGACAGACACAAAGATCTTTTGGAAGCCCACAAGTTAAACACATCTCAGTCATGGTGTACCTCATATGTATTTTGTAACAGATACAAACAATTCAAGCAAACCGTATCTTTGCGACTTTACTGACGTAAGGCCTGCAATCGAGTTTTAATACGAGCAATTGCTCGCCGTAACATTCGGATCTTACCTGAAATTTTAGGATCTGTACCCATGGAAAGCTGGACATTCACTTTCATGAGTTCAAGCTGCATTTCTTCTAACTTTGCTTGAAGTGCATTGGCATCCAATTGTAACAGTTCTTTTTTTTTCATGCGACTCACGATAAAGCATCATTGATTATAGGAATGAAGAGCATTTCAATGCTTTCAATTCGATAAAAAGAGTTAATCAGTTGAACTAGGTGCTGGAACTTCTTTTGGTTTCTGAGCAGAGCTTGGTGAAGATGATTTTTTACTTCCTTTTGGAGATGCTGCTCCTCCTGATGAAGATTTTTTCTTTTGTTTTTCTGAAGCAGGTTTTTCATCAGGAAGCACCTTTTTTGCACGGCGTGATTTCTTACCTTCTAGTGCAGTTGCTGGCGTCTGTACTGATGAAGAGTGGGAAGATGCAGTTGCATTGCTCTCAGTAAGGGGTTGCGAAGACTGCTGAGCCGGTGAGGTAGGGGTAATCATATCAGGTAACTGCACGTTAGGTGGCATGATACGGACTTGTACGCCTACAACACCTGCC
>JAWAQC010000066.1:0-5342 GCA_038894115.1 Candidatus Woesearchaeota archaeon
TGCTGGATTAAACCGTAGCAGTCCATTGGTTTGGAGAAGATAGTTTTTTTCAAGCAGATGGTGAAGGTGCTGTGTTTGCGTGTTTTTCACCGAAAACTTTGTGTCCGTTCCATAGGTTTGAAATAATTGTCGTAGCAATTCAAGCTCGTGCTGTGAAAGGCGTTGTAAATCTGGAATCAAACCTGTTTTTGCGCTAGCAAGCTCGGTAATAATTCCAACCTGTGCAAGATTAATCAGGAGTGGAAACTGGCCTTTTTCATCAACGCATACAATTCGTTTTATTGGGACAAGGACAGATGCATGCTCTGCTCCTTCTTCAACGCGTTCTTTTGTGTTGCTGGTTTCTTTTCTTGCATGTGCCAGCGATGGTTTTTCTTCTTGGGCAAGGGGTTGCACTTGTGTTTTTGATTTTCCCTTTACCAGTGATTCTTCTTGCATTGGAAGCGATGGTTGCAGCAGAGGTGCAGTGCGAGCATCAATAATTGCCAGCAGTTCTTTGGATTGCCCGCTGCTTCTTTTAAGTGGTTTTTTTTCCTCTTTGTTTTGTTCTTGGCTTTGTTCGTGTAGTTCAGTTTTTTGAGTGCTTGTCCTTGCAGGAAGTGCAGCACTTAAAAGCGGTTTTTGTTGGTGTTTTTTTTGAGTCTGCTCAAAGTTGGCTCCTTCCTGGGTTTGCTGTTGCTGTTTTACCTTTGAGGGCAGCTTCTCTGGTTGTGGTAATGTTTTTTCTGTATTGCCCTGTTGCACTGCTTGGGGATTTGAAGGTTGAATGCTCAACGCGCGTTGCCTGGCAAGGCTTGCGGTTTTGGCGCTTTGTAATTCATTTTCATACGCTTGTAATTGTTCCATAAAGCTTGGATCTGAAGAGCGTTCATCAGTAAAAAGCGCAACGGTTTCACCACCATGCAATGTTCTTCTTGGTCGAATGGTTACCAGTAAAGGGATGTCTACTACTCCTGCAAGCAGTGCAGTTCCAATCGGCAAGTTCTTGATTTCATCTCCTGATTCAGCAGTCAATCCTTCTACGGCTTGCATGATTGCTTTAACATCATTTGGATTCGTCACGTTCATAATAATCTGTGTTGTACATTGTGAGAGCACTGATTTTTCTACGCGTGCAGGCCGTTGCGAAACCACACATAATCCCAGCCCAAATTTTCTGCCTTCTGATGCAATCGTTCGTATGATTTTTGAAGATCGCTTTTCACCATAACTTCGTTCAGGGCAAAAATTATGGGCTTCTTCGATGACTGTAAAAAATGGAGGCACGATCCCTTTTTTGCGCAGCTCAAAGAGATCGTGTAGCAGTTTAAATACAATGATTTCTTGGATTTCTGGCGCAATTCCTTTCAGATTAATAATTGATGCATGGTGAGGTCTAATATACATTCGGTAGTCTATTCCTGGAAAAAAGTATTGTAAATTAACTAAATATTGGAGGGTGCTAATTAAAGGCCATTTTGCATTGCTTTCCTCTGCTTCAAGAGCATTGATTACTTCTTGTAAGGAGATGGTTTGTTGCCGGTGCGATACTGAAAATAAGAGCCCTTGTTGCGCTGAGGTAAGTTTTGTGGGTAGTAACTGCTCTAATTCAAGGGGGGTAAATTGGTCTTTAAGCACAATCGGTGCTCCTTCTTTTGCAAACGGGGGATTGCCGTATTCTTTAATCTTTTCTCGATAACTTTTCGGTTCAATCCCAAACAATTTCATTCGAATTTGGTCTTTTGGATTTTTTTCTTTTAAGGTGCTGTATTCTCCGTGGGGATCGATAATAAGGAGTGGAATTCCTTTCTCAAGGATTTCTTCAAGTAGCACGCCTACCGTGTAGCTTTTACCAGCACCACTTTTTGCCAGCACTGCGACGTGTTTGGTCAGTAGCTTGTTTAAGTCAAGAAAAATAGGAATCTCTTTTCCTTCAAGTTTTCCAAGGTATGCTCCCTGATTGCTGTAATGAAAAATACTTGCGATGAGTTGATCTTCTGCAACTAGCACTTCACTATGTAAGTCAAAAGGAACTCTAATTTGCTTTAGCGATCCAGTGCCATCCCGATACCCTAGGACTCTACAAAAGGCAAGGGTCCCATCAATGCTTTTTTCTATTTCAGTAATTTGGCATAAAATAAACGTGTCATAGGTTTTATGGAAGACCTGGACAAAATCAAATTTTTTGACTCCGGCTTCTACGTAAAACGAAAACGCTTGGGTTGTCACCTTACCAATAATTTTACCAACAATCATCGTGATGCGGTTAACGTGCCTTCGCTTATTAAATTTTGTGTTCTTGGCCTATGTTTTTCCATTTTACTCTTTTTTCCTGTCTGTTTGCGGCACGTGGTTTCTTTGTTTTTTGCTTTCTCTTGTTTTTTGGTTTGCCAAAAAATATTTAAAGCATGGTGCTTTTGCGCTAGCTAAATGAATCCGGAATTACCCAAAGGAACAAAAGATATTCCCCCAGAAGCAAAACGTATGCGTGATAAGATTGTCCAGCATCTTGTCGCTGTGTTTGAACGCTATGGATTTGTTCCTCTTGAAACACCCACCTTTGAGCGCATGGAGGTGCTTGCTTCAAAATTTGCAGGTGGCGAAGAAATTCTTAAAGAGATTTTTACCTTTGAGGACCAAGGCAAGCGCAAGCTAGGGCTTCGGTATGACCATACAGTCCCTTTAGCACGGTATATTGCGCTTAATCCCACTCTCAAAATGCCATTTAAGCGCTATGCTATTGGTCGAGTGTATCGTGATGGACCTATCAAACGTGGGAGGCTGCGCGAGTTTTATCAGTGTGATGTAGATATTGTTGGGACAAAAAGCATGCTTGCAGATGCTACGTGTCTTATGATTGCGCATGACTGTTTTGAGGCACTCCAACTTCCTGTGGTCTTGAAAATTAACAACCGCAAACTGATGAATGGATTAATGAAAGATGCAGGTATAGCTTTGGCATACTGTGAGCGTGCAATTCTTGCAATTGATAAACTTGATAAACTTGGCTTTGATGCTGTTGCTGCAGAACTTACAGCACAGGGGATTTCTTCTTCCTCAATTAAGCGCCTTTTTGAGCAGTTTTCTGCAACAAGCCTTGATACACTGTCCTTGCAGGATCCTGAAGGCATTGAAGGAAAAAAGGAGTTAGCAGAGGTATTTTCTTATCTTGGTGCAGTGGGGGTTTCTGCAGTGTTTAGTCCTTCCCTGGCACGAGGCTTAGCCTATTATACCGGCACAGTGTTTGAAGGGTATTTAACCAAAGAGTTGACAAGTGTTGCTGTGTGTGGTGGAGGCAGGTACGATAAGATGATAGGAAAATTAATGGGTGCTACTCAAGACATTCCAGCTGTTGGAATTTCCTTTGGGCTTGAAGTGCTCGCTGAAGTCTTGCAGCCATCAGAAGAGTCATCAGTGCTAGTGTATCTTGTTCCTGTCGGTGATACTGTGCTGCATGCACTTTCCCTTGCTGCAGCGCTGCGAAAGGAGGGTATTGCTACAGATCTAGATTATTATGGTAGAGGGATTAGTAAAAATCTTGCTTATGCAAATTCCCAGAAAATACCTTATGCTTTGATTATTGGCGAGGAAGAACTTGCAAACAACTCCTACCAACTTAAAGATATGCTTTCAGGACAGCAACAGCAGCTTTCCTTTGAAGCATGCAAGGAATTTTTAGTTAAACAAATGCAAGCGCGGAGCAATAGGATAAAAAATAAGATATAATACTCTGTGTTTTGTTTCTCTTTTTTCCTTAGTAGCCAGCATCGCGCTTGCTAGCGCAAGCACCCGCTCCTTTCGTCTGGCAATGTATACTTTGGTTTGCATTTTTGTTGGTCCCCGGATGGGGCAGGTCCCCCTGTTGCATTGCAAGCATTCACTCCAGTCGCTCTTAAAGATGCTGGCTACACTTCTTTTTCTTCTTGGTTATCTTCATGCAGCCAAGCATATCCTTTTTTTTCAAGGGTTTTTGCAAGACTTGGTCCTCCTTCATGGACAATTTTTCCCTGCATCAAAATCATAATCTTGTCGGGTTTGATAAGTTCTAAGACTCGTGCATAGTGTGTAATCAAAACAATAGTTCGTTCTTTTGTTTTAAAGGCATTAATCGTTTGGGCTACGATTCTAAGCGCATCAATATCCAGGCCCGAATCGGTTTCATCTAAGATTGCAAGCATGGGTTTTAGCAATAGCAGTTGCACCATTTCAAGCCGCTTTTTTTCTCCCCCAGAAAATCCTACATTCACATAGCGTTTTGCAAAGCTTGCGGGCAATCCTAATGCTGCAAGTGCTTCTTCAAGTGTCTGCATAAATGCTGCCTGGCTGATCGGTCCATAATGCTCTTCGTAACTTGCTTTTAAAAAATTGCTGACCGTAATGCCTGCAAGGGCAACTGGATGCTGAAATGACAAAAACATTCCTTTTTTGCTTCTTTGGTCAGGGCTAAGGTCGTTGATGAGTTCTTGGTTAAAATAAATCTTCCCTTTGCTGACGGTGTAAAGCGGATTGCCCATTAAGACATTGGTAAGCGTGCTTTTGCCAGAACCATTAGGTCCCATAATGACGGTGATGCTTCCTTTTTTAATGCTTACGGTAAGTCCTTGGAGAATTGTTTTTTTCTCAATTCCTGCATGCAAATCTTCTATTGTTAGAATCTCCATTGTGGTTCACCATTATTTTAGTTGTTGTATTGTTGTTGTTTTTGTTTCTTTTTTTTGTTGGTTTTTTTGCTGTCGAGCGTTTCGTTGTTCTTTGCATGTCGTTGGCTGGTTTATAGCTCGCTAATGCCTGCTGAATAGTGCCAAATGCAAGCAGTGCGCACTTGATTCGTCCTGGAGAAATGGTGCCAGGAAATAAGGTTAGGATGTGTGTTGGGTCAAGCTGTTGCACCTGGACTACAGGTTTGCCTTTTACTGCTTCGGTGGTCTTTGATGCAAAAGCGATACTGATTGCACATCCTTGCGCGATAAATCCAACATCCGTAATCGTATTGTTTTTTATTTCTAGCATGATCTGCATCTGGTCACCACATCCTGGATTTTGGTGCGTGGCACTGCAGGTAGGATGCTGCAACCGTTTTTGATTTTGCGGATGCTTATAATGAAACAGCAATTCCTCTTGGTAATATGTTTCATCCATCGGAGTTGTGTACTCCTTCTTTTTTTTTGATTTTTCCCCAGGTATCTTCCCCAGGGTTTGTCGTTATGTGAGGAAAAAGGATTGAAGCAGGCAAGAACAGGCACGTTCTTCTTTTTATTTTCATCAAACTCTTTTTATGAAAACAGCATGCGTGCTTTGGCATACGCTTTGGCAAAGCGTTCTATCTCATCAGGCGTATTATACACATATGCGGAGGCACGCAG
>JAWAQC010000067.1:0-5336 GCA_038894115.1 Candidatus Woesearchaeota archaeon
ATTAAAAAACATAAAAATGAATATTCTCCTTTTGCTTGAAAACAGCAAAACCTTTGACCATTGGCTTTTGGAAAATACCTGGAAAGAGCTTGGGTATGAAGCACACCAGGCAAAGCGTATTGTTGCAGCTGAGCTTGAAAAAGAAGAGCAAGCTGTCAATCCTGTCATCGCGAGAATTGAAGATTTAATGCACTACTATGCATTGATGAACGTGTTTTTTTCAAATTTTCGCAAAAACAACACCTCTTTTGATGAAGGAAAAAAAATATATCTACAATACCTGCAAAAAGAGCAGGAATTGCTTGGTTTGCTAGAAAAAGAGTTTTTAGGAGGAAAAGAGGCACTTGACAGGGCAATTATTCGATACAACAATCTTATTTCCACACCCTTAGGAAGAGCAATTGTGTGCACTGCTGCAATTCCTATAGTCTTGCTTGGAGATTTTTTTGCGATTTGGGCATCAACAGGCGACCCAAACGTTGATGACATGCCAAGCCTTACCCTGATTTTTGGAACTGTTGCTGCCTTTGGAGCCTATAAGAGCTTTAAAGAGCATTTCCTTCAAAAAAAGCTTAAAAAAGTTATAACAATACTTTAAGAAGCATAAAAAAGAAACGAAGAAGAAACGAATAAAAAAAACGAGGGCATTTCCATGAACGATGCAATCCTTATCTTAGTGCGCCATGGCCAATCAACCTGGAACCAACAAAATGTATTTACAGGCTGGGTTGATATTACCCTTTCAAAAAAAGGAATTGCTGAAGCAAAAGAAGCAGGAAAAAAACTTGCAAAAAAAAACCTTCTCCCTAAGATGTGCTTTGTCTCTTCCCTTATGAGAGCAAAACAAACACTACTTTATCTTTTAGAGCAAATCCAGCTTCCTGGACCTTTGCTATTTATTCCTGAAGAAAAAAAGCTTTTGGCATGGTCCAAGCATTCCTATAAAGGCAAATATTTGCCAGTTTATGTAGCTACAGCATTAAATGAGCGATATTATGGAAAATTACAAGGCCTAAACAAAGAACAAACAGCAAAAACCTATGGTGAAAGGCAAGTGCAACTTTGGAGAAGAAGCTATGAAATTAACCCTCCTGGTGGAGAATCACTAAAAGATACTGTAGAACGCACTGTTCCCTATTACAAGAAAAATATTGTGCCTGCGCTAAAAAAAAATAACTGCGTGCTTATTGCAGCGCATGGCAATAGCCTGAGGGCAATTACCAAATATCTTGAGCAGATATCAGATGCAGACATTGCTAATCTTGAAATCCCAACAGGAGTACCAATTGTGTATTGGATTGAAAAAAGAACAATGAAAATTAAAAAGAAAGAAATGCTGTGATGTGTTGGAATGGCTGTTTTGCATTAAAGGTTGTGCCAAGAGGGTTCTAATTCATCATCCAAGCTTTTGAAGATTTAAGTTGTTTTGCCTCTTTTTGCTGTGAGAAAGTACGCTCACTAGCAAGCAAGGACTGCACGATCCCATCATAATCTTTTGCTCCATTAGCTGATTTGTTATAATCAAAGATAGGTTTTCCATACTTTGGTGCTTCTTTAAGTTTACTATTAATCCTAATGGGAGCAGTTACAGTTGTAGGTGCAAGGTTTTTGATTTCTTCAAGGCTTTCTTTACAGATTTTGCTTCTGCTATCATATAAGGTAGGAATAACAGCAGTTACTTTTACAGTATGCTCAAAGAGTTTTTCTATTTGGGTAATAATATCAAGCATTTTTTTAAGTCCTTCAATGCCTAAATAATCAGTAGAGACCGGGATGATTGCCTCAGTAGCATAAATCAGTGCATTATAGTTAAGTAAATTAAGGGTTGGGGGGCAATCAATAAGAATATAGTCATAGGTGTTCAAATGGTTCATAATGCGTTTTAAGGTCATTTCACGATTTGGCTGGCCTGACAAAATAAGTTCTGCCTTATGCAAGGCATTATCGCTGGCAATTACATCAATGTTTTTTAATGCTGGAGTAATACATTTTTGTGGTTCAAGTCCATCAATAAGCAAATGATAGATGGTTTTTTGTGGTTTAAGGTGCAAACTAGCTGCAATATTTCCTTGGGCATCAAAATCAATAAGTAAGATTTTTTTTCCAGCACGAGCAAGCCCGCTTGCTAGACTAATCGTGGTTGTTGTTTTACCAACTCCGCCTTTTTGATTAATAATACAGATCTTTCTCATGCAAGCAATCACACTCCAATAAAATTAATCGTGTACTAACACAGGGTTGAGCACCCACAAAAAAGGAGAGCATAAGTGGTGCAAATAAAAAAGAGGCAAAGCACACCAAAGAGGGTAGGAGGGGAACTGATTAATATACTAGAGTAACAAAGGAATTGATAAATAAACTGTTTAAGAGAGGAAGAGGGTTAAAAATTAATTAAGGAGATTGATTAAGGAGATTATAATAAGTAAAACGAATAATAAGGAAACTGTATCTGAATACCTACAGCAAAAGAGCAAAGGAGACAGATACCTTATGGATCCTTAGGATGTCTTTCATGTAAAGTAGTAAAGGGTTGTTAAATCAACTTCGATAATTGAAGTCTCTTTTATACTTTTCGAAAAATAAGGATATAAAAAGATAAAGAAAAAGAAAAGAGAGAGGAAACAAAAAGAAAAAAAAAGAAATGAAAACCTTTAAATAGAAGCATTTATTATAGGATAAGTATTTTAGGATAGGATATCAAAGTGTTAAAGGATAAAAAAGAGTATTTGAAAGAGATTGATGAGAATCCAAAACCATAATACTGATAACAGATTGGATGAATTCATTAGGATGCTTAAAAAGGTGAGATGATATGGCAGATGATGAAAAAATTTTTTCACGCGAGCTAATTGGCAAAATTGTTGTTTCAAAAAGCGGAAAAAAATTTGGTGAAGTTGGAGACATTGTTTTTGAAACAAAAACAGGTGAGCTAATCAATATCATTCTTGTTAATCCAACACAATATGCCCAAAAACTTGAGCTTGAAAAAGACAAGGATAATAGTTATCTCATCCCCTTTTCTTCTGTCATTGCTGTTGGAGACTTTCTTGTTGTAGCAGAAGAAGACATTATTTAAGCCGCGTTTATTTTTTTTCTTGTTTTTATCCTGTGTAGTACCTTACAACATACAACTTTTTAGAACAAAAAGCGCGTTTATGAAAAGGAATTCCTTAGATTCTTAAACGGATATGCAGTTGCTCAAGCTGGCTTTCATCAACAGTATTAGGGCTTTGGTCAAGCGGATTGATGCCTTGTTTATTTCTTGGAAATGCAATCACTTCTCGAATGCTTGGTGAATGCGTAAGTAAAGCAATGAGTCGATCAAACCCATAGGCAATTCCACCATGTGGGGGAACACCATACTTAAATGCTTCAAGCAAAAACCCGAATTTTGCTTGGGTTTGTGCTGGTGTTAATCCTAGCAATGAAAAAACCTTGCTTTGCAGTGTTGGGTCATGGATTCGAATGCTGCCGCCAGCAACCTCAGTGCCATTAAGAACAAGGTCATAGGCAAGTGATCGAACACGTTGGGGCTGAGTATCTAAAAGGCCAAGATCATCAGGATGGGGCATGGTAAAAGGATGGTGCGCACTGACCAGCCTGTTTTCTTCCTGGCTCCAAACAAGCAAGGGAAAATCAATAATCCAGGCAAATGCAAACGTGTTGGTAATCATTCCCAAATGCTCTGCAACCTTTTTACGCAGAACACCCATTGCAATTTGTGCTGGCTCTTTCTCATCAGCAATAACAAACAAGGTTTTACCTTGAGTAAGGGAGGTGGCAGCAATCAATGCTTGCTGCACAGGTGCAGAAAGAAATTTGGCTGCAGGACCTTGCAAGGTTCCATCATTGCTAACAGTTAAAACAACGAGCCCTTTAGCTTTGTTTTCTTTTGCAAAAAGGGTAAAGGTTTCTATCTCTTTTCTGCTAAATGCTGCATCAACAACAAGCCCAGCACAATAGGCTGCTTGATCAAAAACAGTAAATCCTGTCTTACGTAAAACCGAGGTTAAATCTTGCATAGGCAGCCCATAGCGCAAATCAGGCTTATCAGAGCCATAGCGCATCATTGCTTCCTCATAGGAAATCCGCACAAAAGGAATGTTAATTGTTACCCCTAAAACCTCTTTAAAAAGGGATGCAATCAGCTTTTCATTAAGATGCAAGACATCATCTTGGGAAACAAAACTCATTTCAAGGTCAAGCTGGGTAAATTCAAATTGTCTGTCTGCTCGCAGGTCTTCATCACGAAAACAGCGGGCAAATTGATAGTAGCGGTCAAATCCAGCGACCATTAATAACTGCTTAAATAATTGGGGAGATTGCGGCAATGCAAAAAACATTCCTGGCTGAAGGCGTGATGGCACTAAAAAATCTCTTGCTCCCTCTGGTGTTGAGCGCGCAAGCATTGGGGTTTCAATCTCCAAAAATCCATGCTGGGACAAAAAAGAAGAAAGAGCGCTTTTTACCTTATGCCTAAAGAGAAGATTTTCTTTAAGGCTTTGCCTACGCAAATCTAAATAGCGGTATTGCAGACGCAAATCATCACTGGTGCTAACACTTTCATCAAGTTCAATGGGCAGGTCACTGCTTTGGGTAAGCAAAGAACAATGAGTAACCTGAACTTCGATATCTCCAGTTAAAAGCTTTGGATTTGGCTCAGGTTTTTTAACAACCAAACCCTGCACCTGGATCACTGATTCTCGATGCAGGTTTTTTACGAAAGCAAAGGTGTCAGTATTAATGGTTAACTGGGTTATACCATAACGGTCGCGCAAATCAATAAAGGCTAAAACACCATGAAGGCGTATTTTATGGACCCAACCGCAAAGCACAACCTTGCTTCCACAATCATCTAGGCGCAGTTGGCCACAAGTATGGGTTCGATATGCTGATGCTAAAGAAGCCAATGCTGACTGTTGACCTATCGATTTATTTTCAGGAATATTTCCAGGAATAGTGCTTGGAATAGTTTTTTTGCTTGAAAAATGTTGGTTTTCGTGTTTCTTTGCGATAATAACCACCAATTATAACGGTTACATTCTAATTATGTTACATTCTAATTATAATTCCTTTTATAATTCTTTTACTGAATCACAACAAACCTTTATTGAATTATAACTAACCCAAATTCTACCTAAACAATATAATCCCTAAAATAAGGTAGTCCCAAAACCTTAGGTATGAAAAACCCTAGGTATGAAGAATTCTAAGATTTATATAAATTATGGTGGTTTTTAAGAAAAAATCCTATGCAGCCAGCATCGTGCTTGCAAGCAAGCACCCGCTCCTTTCGTCTGGCAATTCTTGCATTGCTTCGCAATTCTGTTGGTCCC
>JAWAQC010000068.1:0-1332 GCA_038894115.1 Candidatus Woesearchaeota archaeon
GACAGGCACCGGATTGTAGGAGGGCGAAGTGGGGTCGGCGTTGAACGCATTGCCGACGAAATCCTAACCGAACCTGACCCGGCAGCCGCCGCCGAAGCAAAAAAACGCAAAAAAAAAGTGAAAAAATATGATAAGGGCAACGGCAGAAAGAAAAGAAGAAGTAATGAGGATTGTTAGTGCTGCCTCCAAACTTGGCAATAGAGAATTTCAGGACGCTCAGTATGAAGGGTATATTGACCTTGGTAAACTTTAGCATGCCCCTTCTTAATTTCTAAGCTTCCTTTTTTTGCAAAAGGAAATTTCGTATAGGTTAATACCAGATCATGAGTATAGACTTTTTTCGGTAACAGAAAGGGTTTAATATCATAAGCAATAGTTATGACAATTTTTTGCACCAAAGGAGAAACATCATCCCAAAAAAGATTGTCAAGCTCTTCTTTTTTTCCGCGTTTTTCCTGGTAAGCATTTAAGAGATGACTGATTTTAAATAATTGCTCTTGAATTGTAAGATTATACGACGTATTTTTAAAAACCATGCTACATCACCAAGTTTGAATCAACGACCAAACAATACGTGCAAACCTTGCACGATGAAAACAGGTAGAAAAGTGACTTTATATAGTTTTATTTTTGTAACTCCTTAAGAAAAGTATCAAAAAAAGAAATAAGCTAAACCTTTAAATAGCGCATCCACTTACCATTGCCTATGTGCAGTATCTGTGGCGTAATTGTCAAATCAAAAAACAGAAAAAATGATCCAAGTGTGCTTTCTGATTTAGAAATTGGACTTACTGCAATGCAACATCGAGGAGAAGAATCTTCTGGAGTTGCACTCTTTCGATGGCTGCCAATGTCAAGGGACACCTATCGCTTAAACAGGGCAATTAGCCTTGAAGATGCTGTTAATGATTATAACCCTATGACGATTATCAAAGGCAAAGGAAAAATTAGTACAATTTTAGAATCTTATATTCTAGAGCAAAAAGAAGCTGCCTACAAAGAAAAGAAAACATTTACAATACCAGAAGGCTTTATGGGAATAGGACATGGTCGCTATCCTACCTCAAGTTATACGCTCCAGAAAGGACAAACCAAAGAAGAATATATTAGCAAAGGGATGCAACCGCTCGTTGCACCCTGGAATAAAGTTGCCTTTGTTCATAATGGTGATATCCATAATTACCAAGAATTACGAGAAGCATTCACCAAAAAAAAGATACGATTTGTAACCACCAATGATTTAGAAGCGCTTGCTTGTGTGTTTAATGAGGCGTTTTTTTCACAGGCGGAGATGGTCGAGCCAAGCCTGCGCATTGAGAACACGATTCGTAC
>JAWAQC010000068.1:1342-5304 GCA_038894115.1 Candidatus Woesearchaeota archaeon
TGAAAAAGTCAAAGGAACCTATAGTGTGCTGGCTGCAGTCAACAATGTTGGCCTAGTAGCATTTCGAGATGGGCAAGGAAGAAGGCCACTGTATTATGGTGTACAATACAATAAAAAGCAAGAAATTGTGCGCTATGCCTTTGCCTCAGAAACCGTAGCACTTGAAAAAATGCTCTACAAAGGAACAAGTACAACATTTCGTTTGCCTAACGGCCAGCAAGGATACGATGAAGTTCCACCTGGAGCAATGATGTTCATCTCAAAAGATTTTGAAGTTTACCAGAAACAAATTATTGAACCCATGCCCTTGCTTTGCCCATTCGAAGCAGTGTATTTTGAACGGGCATCATCATTTTTTTATGGACAGCGGGTTCGTGAAATCAGAAAAAAACTGATCCATCAACTTTGGGAACGATTTGCACAAAGCCAAAATTATACTGCAATAGCGCAAGAACCATTAGAAAACAAAATCATTGTAGCAATACCAAACACTGCCAGCAGTCCAGCTCTCTATCTTTCTCAGCAAACGGGAATTCCCTATGATATGTCCATGGAAAAAACCCAAGGGTCAGGCAGAATTTTCATGAAACCTGGCCAGCGACATCGAGAACATAATACTATCATCCACCACTACCTTTTTGAAGAAGATGTAAAAGGCAAACATGTTATTATGGTTGATGATTCAATTGTGAGAGGAACGACAAGCAAACAAGACATTAAGTATCTTAAAGATGCTGGGGCTAAAAGCATTCATGTGTTTATTCTTTTTCCAGAGATTCGCCATCCCTGCATGCACGCAATAGACTTTCATACGTATGAAGAGCTATTTACCTATAACAAAACAGAACAGCAAATGAAAACCAGTTTAGGGTTACGAGACAGTGATAGCCTGTATTTTAGCACCCATGAAGATTTAAAAAAAGCAATTGGTACAAATAATCTTTGCAATGAATGCTACCAGCCATAATAAGTCTACAAAAGAAGGATAAAAACTATAAAAGAAAAACCTTATGTCAACAAGTAACAAAGGAAAGTAAAAAAAGAGAATCCTGCATTCTTAAAAACACGATCCTAAGAATAGAATTAAAACATCATCCTAATAACAACCAACAACAACCTCCAAAAGAAGTTCTTAAAAATAAACTAAAAACAGCCCTAAGAAAAGCATAAAGAGCCAAAACGAATCCATAATCGCAAGAAGATAAAAGACAAAAAAAACGTTTGTTTTAAGAAAAAACCCTTAGCGTAACAAAGAAAACTATCAAGCAAAAGGCAATAGCGCACAGGCAACATCACGCAAGAGAAAAATCATAGAAACCTTTAAAAAGAGCTGGTTGTTTCTTGCCTTTTAAACGCCGCGGTCGCATAGCCCGGCTATTGCGGAGGATTGCTAATCCTCTGTCCGCAAGGACACGGGGGTTCAAAGATCGCTATGCAAGCGCTTTCATGAGCTTGGTGATTGAAAGTCCCTCCCGCGGCGTTCTCATTTTCATCGTACAAAGTTGTACTCTACTCTTTTATAACCGCTTTATTATTCCAATTTTGATTGTCAAGGATAAAGGAAAGGAAAAAATAACCTACAAAAAAGGATAATAATGCAGAAGAGCTGTAAGAAGAAAAAGAACAAAAAAATATACTCTAAAAAAATAATAAAGGAGAGTGCGTAATAGCATAGAACAAAGAACAGAACAAAAACAAATCCATTAAAACCATAGGAAAAAAGCGCACCCAAAAAGTCAAAATCCAGGAAAAAAAGGAAGCTGGAGGGAACAAAGAATGGAATGCACAATTATTGAAGAAAAGAAAAATTTGCTTGTCGCAGACCTAGATGATGTAAGCCATGAACTCTGCTTAGCAATCCAGCAAGAATGTTATAATGATGATGCAGTAACAATTGCCACATACAGAATGGAGCATCCATTGCTTCGCAAAGCACGAATCTACCTTGAAACCAAAAACAAAGATGCAAAAACAGCATTAAAAGAAGCATTAAAGCGCATTGAAAAAACCAACAAAAAAATGATGGAAATGGTTGACAAAGCCTTGTAATGCAAGGAAAGAAGAAAAGAAAAGGCATCCTATTTCAGCATAACGCGCAAGTTCATTCTTCACAACGCTTAATTGGGGTGTGCTGCGTGGAATTGTTTTCTTTTTCCTGTTGGTTTTATTGCTGGGTCTTAAAACTGCGTTCTTTAATTTTTCTCTAAGATACCTTTAATTTTTTTTAAGAAGCGTAACGGTTCTTTAGCAAGACAAAACGCAGCCTTAAAGAGCAAAGAGCACAAAGATGTAAAGATTCTAAAACAGCAAAGATGCCACGTACCAGGAATAAGGGTTAAGAACATAATCGTTAAGAACATAAACCTTTTTATATAGGTAAAAATGAAAACACAAAAGTAAAGAGAAGAACCTAAAAAAATAAGGGCCTAAAAAAAAGAAAAAAAGTAATATACAAGAAAGAAACTAAAAAAGGAAACCAAAAAAGACGTAAGAAAAGAAAAACAACTAGAAAAACAACCAAAAAAAGGAAAAAACTGCAATGGCAAAAATTGGAATCATCGGAGCTGGGGCATTTGGAACCGCAGTAGGAAATGTAGTTGCAAGCAACGGCCATACCACGATTTTGTGGAGCTATGAGCAAGAAGTTGCTGATCAAATCAATCAACAGCATATCAACCAAAAATATTTACCAGATATTCCTTTACATCAGCATCTTGTTGCAACCACCAGCCTTGCCCAGGCTGTTGAAGATGCCGATGCTGTAATTTTTATTCCTCCCTCCCAATACACGTTGGAGCTTGCACAAAAAATCAGCCCCTTGCTTTCACCGCTTGATCCGCCAATCATTGCCTGCATGAGTAAAGGATTTGCAATCAAAGATGGCAAACCCTGGCTATTGCTTGATGCCATTGAAAGCCAGCTTCCAGAATGGTACTATCGCCAATCAGTCTATATCACTGGCCCAACTCATGCCAAAGAATTAGCAAGCGGAGTCTATTCGGGCATGGTAGCAGCATCTTTTACAAAGCAAGCAGCTGTGCACATGCAAAAATTGCTTTCCAACACCCATTTGAAAATTACGATAAGCGATGACGTGCTGGGAGTGCAAATGATGGCTGCAACAAAAAATATTATGGCCATTATCCATGGGATTGTTGATGGAATAGCACAAACAGAAAAATCTATTGGGGACAATACCCAAAGTATTATTTATGCACAGGGATTAACAGAAATCTATGAGCTTACAGCAGCCTTATGCCAAACCCAAATCAAAACCTGCCTTGGCCCAGCTGGAGCTGGAGATTTGCTGGTCACTGCAACCTCACACCACGGAAGAAACCGAAGGTTTGGTTATGAGCTGGTTAGTCTTCAGCTACTTGAAACGTATGGTACACTAGAAAACGTTTTGCAAAAGATCACGTATCTTCCCGAAGGAGCATATGCATTACGTGCGATTATGAGCCTTGAAAATAGACCACAACTGCCACTCATGCAAACCCTGTGGGATATTTTACAGAAGAAAAAAACACCCAAAGAAGCTATTGTATCCTATCTTGCGGGATTGTAAAAAAAAAGAAAAAACACAACAAAGAGAAGGAAGAGAAAAGAAGAAGCAAGAAAAGATAAACACTAAAGAACTGCAAAAATGCTGGGGCAATAACGCTGGGTGCATAACAAGAATGAAAAAGAAAATTCCTTTCTGGTACATAGTTCTTGCAGCAGTGTTAGTGGGATATGGCTGGATAAGCACCTTCTATTTAAAATATGCTCCTGATGGACCAAGCATCCACTATATGAACCTGGTTAACATCGGAATTACATTTTGCTGGATTGTGCTCAATAGTTTTTTATGCAGCAAGATTCTTTTTGAAGGAGTAAAGCAGTATGATTGGCATTATGCGTTTTTGCCATTTTATTATTTAGCACTCAATATTGCAAATGCACTAAACCTGCAGTTTGAA
>JAWAQC010000069.1:0-5252 GCA_038894115.1 Candidatus Woesearchaeota archaeon
AAAGTGCAAAACACTGCGTAAAGTGCCAGACGAAAGGAGCGGGTGCTTGCTTTGCAAGCACGATGCTGCTCGTTTAGGCAGCACGCATCGGCTCCGGCAACCACTTGCATGCTCCGTTAGGCCGCCACCCCCGTAAGGGACAACCCCCCGTCGAGCCGCACATTGCTTCTTTCCCTTGTGCCTACGCACCCTTGATGCGTGCTGCTTTTTCTTTTTTGTGCTGGTATCTCTTTTTGGTTTCTTTTCTTTATCTCGGTGATCTTGGTTGTTCCGCATTGTTTTTTCTGTTTTTGGCTTTTTTTCTTTTCCCTTAGGGTTCTTACATGGTTTTTGGTTGTTTGTTTTCGGGTTGCGATTTTTCATAAGGTTTAAATACCTTTACCCTAAGCCATTAGCTATGGAAAACAACAATCTCTCCTCAATAATGTTCTCTCAACGCGCACGGCAACCTGCACCGCAGGCAAAAGAGCAATCCCAAGCACCAATGCAGATTTCCCATCTGCTCTACTTACTTTTTGCAATCACTGTAGGGTTGGTGCTTGTGCTTGCATCAGGATGTTCTTCTGCACCCAAGAACATAGAGAGTGCAAGTTTGATTGGTGATGCAGTCAGCACTGGTCAGGAGAACGAACAAGGAATGCCTGGTTTTGCTGTGCAATCTCCACAACAACCATCACAGCCACCTCCTTCTCAACTCCCTTCTACAGGAGCGCAACAGCCATCGCAAAACTTGCCTCCTCGCCCTGATGGCTCATTGTTAGGTCAGGAGCCCTCTGCTGTTCCTGATGATGGCAGGGCGCAAACTCCACGAGGAGGAAATGAGCAACTACAGGGCATTCTTGTTCCCATTGACAAGGAAGCAAGTGAATTTTCATTTGTTGGCTATGGGATTGGCAAAAGCCACAAAGGAACTTTTGAGGTTTGGGAAGGCGCATTTACTTATGATTACGATGGCAACCTTATTGGAGCAAAAGGCATCATTGATGCTACCAGTGTGCGCACTGATTCTTCTCGCCTTGATAGTCACTTAATCAGTCCTGACTTTTTTGATGCAAACACCTATCCAACTATTGACATTCAAACCACCAGCATTACAAATTCTGATGGAACAGATAAAGTAGAAATTACTGCACTGCTTACTCT
Source organism: Candidatus Woesearchaeota archaeon (assembly GCA_038894115.1). Lineage (GTDB taxonomy): Archaea > Nanobdellota > Nanobdellia > Woesearchaeales > JAWAQC01 > JAWAQC01. The sequence goes on from JAWAQC010000069.1 coordinate 1,144, forward strand.
CCGTGGTGTTACCAAAGAAATCCTTTTCCCTGCAACCTGGAGCCAGGATGGTGTTTTGCGTGCAGAATTTTTGCTTGATATGAGCCAGTTTGGGATTACTTACAAAGGAGTAGATAACAACGTGCTCATCAGTTTTTCCTTTGTAGCAAGCAAACGCCTTCCACCCATAACCTTGCCGCCTAACTAGCCAGGCTCTTGCCTGCATCGTTGTAGCTGCATCGTGGCGGCATTGCCACCAGTGGCATTTGAAGGTTGGTTTTTTGTTTTTTTACCCTTTGTTGTTCCTCTTTTTCTTTTATTTTTCTTGCGTTTTTTTACCACGCACTTTTTTTGCTTTTACCCCTCTTTTTTGGCGTTCTTGTCTTCACTAGTTCTTGCACTGCTTCGCCTCTCACCACAATTCTTTTAAAGGCGTAGGTTTTCTTTTGCTGCATGAGGTCGGTGTATGCATTTCCAGCACTTTCATTTCCCGCATTGCTTAGCCCTATGGCAGGGGTTACAGATGTTGCATTTCGTAGCCTTGCCAAAACCTATGGCGCAGCAATGACCTACACCGAATTTGTAAGCAGCACTGCAGTTGTCAGAAATAATGCAAAAACCCATACCTTACTTGCCGTGGCTGAGAATGAGCATCCTGTTGCTGTCCAGCTGTTTGGAAACAATGCCAACGATGTTACCTTGGCAGCGCAATCCTTGCAGGAGCGCTTTGATGTGCTTGACATCAACTGTGGGTGCCCTGCCTGGAAAGTGATTAGGACAGGAGCAGGCTCAGCATTGCTGAGCAATCCTGCCAAAATTGCGCAGCTGGTCAATCGCCTTGCAACTGCGGTCAATAAGCCAGTCACGATAAAAATCCGCAAAGGCATTGACGAAAAGCACATCAATGCAGTGGAGGTTGCGTTGGCTGCTCAAGATGCAGGAGCAGCTGCAATAACCGTCCATGGCAGAACGCAAAAACAAGGCTATAGCGGAACTGCTGACTGGGACATTATTGCAAAGGTAAAAGAAGCGGTTGAGATTCCTGTTATAGGCAATGGCGATGTTACCTCGCCAGAAATTTTTGTCAAGCGATTGAACGAATCTGGGGTTGATGCAATTATGATTGCACGGGCAGCAATCGGCAATCCCTATTTTTTTACTCAGCTTCGATCGTATGTTGTAAATGGCTCCTATGAGCATAAAGATGGAATTTCACAGTTTTATGAGTACTATCCATTGGCAACCAAATACAAGATTGGATTTTCACAACTTAAGCAGCAGGCAATTTCTTTTACTAAGGGTGTGCCCTCTTCTGCTCGGTTGCGTTTGCTTCTAAGCCAGGTGAAAACTTCAGATGAGCTGCTTGCTGTTCTTGATAAGCACCAGGCAACGTATGCTGGCTCCTACCAATAGTTTTTTGCACTCTTTTTTTGTTCTATCGAAGATGTTGTTTTTGGCTTTTTTTCTTTTCTTTACCACAAGCAGCATCTTTAAGAGCGACTGGAGTTTGTGCTTTGCATTGCGATAGGGGGACCTGCCCCATCCGGGGACCAAGAGAAATGCAAGATATTGCAAGTATTGTCAGACGAAAGGAGCGGGTGCTTGCGCTAGCAAGCACGATGCTGCTTGTGGAAAGCAGCACGCATCGGCTTTAGATTTCTTTGTTGCACTTTCGCACCCGTAATGCGTGCTGCTGTGCAAGGATAGCATCCTACCTATGACAGATCTGTACTGGACAGATTGTGCAAACGAGCAATCGTCTTGCACTCTCTTGCTTAGAAGAGTTTCCATTCTTCCAAAACAGTGTGTTCAGGTCCTTGCGGTGTTAATTGGCTTTTGTAAAGCACAAGCCTGTCAAGAACAAGTTTTGCATTTACCTGCATTGCACTGCACTGCTCAAGTTCCTGGCTGGTCAATGCACGTCGTAGGCGGGCAACGGTAAGGTGTGGCTTGTAGGGCCGCTTGTCAAGGCCTGGCAGGCGAATGCTTTGCAATGTTTGGTAGAGTTTTTGATAGTTTGTTTGCAACTGCTGCTCTTTGGCAAACACCAGGCTGATGATTCTTGGCATTTGCTTGGGGATGAGCCGTACCTGTGGCTCTTTGAGAATAACCCTGTGCAATGCTTTGTCCTCCTGCTGTTTGGTAATTGCCTTGACCATCCGCTCAACATCTTTTGGGCTTATGGCTCTAAAGAAAAACAGGGTGATATGCAGTTGATGGCGTCTGACAGGGGTAATGCCAGGATTGTTTTCTACAAGGGATGAGAGAGGCTCAAAGCCTTGCTCGTACTGCACCGGAAGGGCAAGAAATGCTCGCATAGCACTGCAAGAGGACGCAGGATTTTATAAAGATTCTTTTTTTATGTGGGTTATTCCCCTCTGCTTGCGGTTATTCTCTTTTTCTTGGCTTTACATGCTCTCTCATTACCTCTGATTTTGCCTCCCATTCCCTCTTTTTACTCAGCAACCTTCTCCTTCAGTTTTCTTGTTAGCTTCACTTTCCTTTCCTCATCAGTTTTTTTACCCTTCACTATCTTATATTATAACTAAAAACCCAATATCCAGAAAACACAACAGCATCTTAACAATACAGGATATAAACCATTATAAAAAAAGTATAAAAACCCCATACAAAATTATAAAAACCTTCTACCAACTACAGTTACAAACTACTGTATATTATAACGATAAAATATAAACAATTATAAAGAAATAAAATAGGGAATAACCATTATCAAAACTAAAGACTAAACATTATAAACAATCAACCACAACCCAATTGGGTGTCTTTAATAAGTGGTAACAAATAGAAAAATTTATATATCTGTTCTGTTTAATCCCTTAGAATGCAACACCAATCCCTTACTCTTGAACAGCTGGTTGCTTCATCTTCACCTATCAAATCATTAGTTGCAGACCTGCGCAGTGCTGGCTTTACCAGCAAGGAAATTCTTGATTATCTTAAAGAGATTGATGGCAATGTTCTTGAAGAGCAATACAGCACCATTCAAGCCATCAATACTGTCGTTAACAACGGCTTGAGCCTTAACTATCACGCTTTAGCTAATGTTCCACAGCATTTGCAAGAATATCATTTCGCTTCCAACGATTACCAAACAAATAACAGCATTAATAAATTATTAGCCACACTTTACGACAATCAAGAAACCCAAACTACTCAAGAAACCCATACTCCGTATTTGCCTTCCAAACCTTCTGCTGTTTTTAATGGGAAAACCATTCTTACCACTGCTGGCAAAGTTTTGCCTGATACTATCAAAAAAGCTCTTTTTGGAACAATGGTGCTGGGAATGTTGTATGCAGGCAGCATTGATGCCAATGCCCAGCAAATCCCAGGAGGAGCAGGCCAGCAGACAACAAACTATCAATCTCCTGACAATCCCAACAGCCAAATCACTGTCAATGTTCTTGTCAAGGACAATTATACAGGGCAGGCTTTGGATTCTGCATTTGCAAAACTTATTCGGGACAACATTACCCTTGATTCAGGCTATACGAATTCCAGCGGCAATGTTTTGCTTCGGTTTATTCCTGTATCCAACAACGACAGGCAAGATGAGCTACCCAAAACATTTGGTCTTAGCCCTGCCTATCCAAACCCAGCAGACAAGAATGTAAACGCCCTGATTGCAGTTCCTTCTTCTGGAACACTTGAATATGCGCTTTATGATGTGCTGGGCAAAAAAGTGTTTGATGGCAAGCAAGAGGTCTTGCCTGGCAATTACCAGCTTTCATTGCATCAGCTTGATTTGCTTTCCCAGGGTGTTTATTTTTTGCAGGCAAAACACAATGACCAGCAGGTTGTTGTCAAGCTTGCAAAGGTAGGCAATTCTTATGCACTCTCTTCTGGAAACCTTGAAGCATCATTGCAGACTGCTCAGGAATTTTTGCCTTTATACAAGGGAGCCAGCACATCAATGCACAAAGAACACTTGCTAAACAATATTGTGCTTTCTGTCAGCAAACCCAGCTATGCCTCAGCAACCCAAAACCATACTATTACCCGTGACACAAGCTTGACTGTTGGGTTGGTAAGGCAAAACCAGGTTGCTCTTGCAAACCTGTATCCTAATGGCCAGCCAGTAGCCAATGCAAAGGTTCTCGTCAATC
>JAWAQC010000070.1:0-4557 GCA_038894115.1 Candidatus Woesearchaeota archaeon
TAACCTTAGTTACTGAAGCTATTGAGGAAAAACTCAAACGCGAAAAAAAGTAAGGTCTTTGTTGCAGGGACCAATGCTCAAGAGCAAAGAACAGCAAGGAAGGTTGTATCCTCCTGCAAAAGAAAAGAGAGGTGACGTGCAATTTTTGAACGGAGTGAGGAACCCTACGAAGTACTCCATGATGGAGAAGAAGTTACCCTCCATATTAATTGCGATACTGCAAAAATTAGCCCTTCGCTCGAAGATAGTCCAAGCACCCTTGCATACGTCATCGATCGTCTGATTGAGAATAGCGACATCACTCGACTCATTCTTTTTCAAAAGCGAGATTATGAGTATGATTATGCACAAGTCATGATGCTGAAAGAGATTGCAGAGATCTTTAAGACGCTCGTGCGCGATAAAAACCTGTTCAATTACCACGCGCTCAGCATCACCAACGAGCAGTTTATGGAACTGCAGCGGCTTGTCTTTCATGAGCTTAAAAGCGACCCCTTAGGATGCTATACCAACCTCCACCATGCAATTCTTAGAGAAAAAGTAAACCTTGAAAATGAACTTGATGCGCGAAAACAGCAACAACTCCAAAACTATCTTTCGTTGCTCACCTACTTAGAAAAAATGCTTGAAAAAACCCGCCTGCTTACCGTGGGGAAAGCAATTCTTGCTACGACCAAACAAGATTTACGAGAGGCATACCGTCAAATTTTTAGCCCCATGATCAAGCCTGACTTTATGTTCACAAAAATTATGTCCACCTACCCCAAGCATGGGCAAGAATTGGACAACTACACCGTTGGCGACGATATCGAGGTCACGATCTTTAAACTTCCAGATTCAGTACAATACATTTACCATGTGATGCCGCCCGAATTTGAACTTGAAGAAGAGAAATATGAATTACTTGATAATGCCCGAAGAATTATGGCTGAACATAAACCCAAGAAATCGGATTTTATTGACCCTGAACATATGAGAAAAGTTTTTTACGATGTAGGGCATGATTTACTTGAAGAGCTTGCCGCACACAAAAATATTACCCTCCTCCAAAAAGAACTTGAAAAATTAACGGAAATTCTTGTGCGCCACACCATTGGGTTTGGGATTATAGAAGTGCTCTTACGAGATGAAAAAATTCAGGATATCTCTGTCAACAGCCCAATGGGAAAAATCCCAATTTTTTTAGTTCATGCGGACTATGAAGATTGTAAAACGAACATCATTCCAACAGAGACAGAAGCACAAAGCTGGGCATCAAAACTGCGTATGATATCAGGGCGACCGCTTGACGAGGCAAATCCAATCCTTGATACTGAACTAGAATTGCCTGGGGCATTTACCCGAGTTTCAGTCATTACCAAACCCCTTGACCCTACCGGGCTTGCATTCTCCTTTCGGCGCCACAGAGACAAGCCATGGACCCTTCCCCTCTTTATCAAATACAAGATGATTAGTTCCTTAGGTGCTGGGCTGCTAAGCTTCTTAATTGACGGCACACGAAGTTTTTTAATTTGTGGAACACGCGGTTCTGGAAAATCCTCATTTCTTTCAAGCCTCATGGTTGAAATTATGCGGCGCTATCGCATTATTACAATCGAAGATACGCTGGAGCTTCCAGTGAAAAATATGATTGAGCTTGGATTCAATATCCAGCAAATGAAAGTTGCAAGCGCGCTCATCAAAGGAGGCACTGAATTTAGTGCAAGTGAAGGAATCAGGGCGACCCTACGCCTTGGTGACTCAGCACTGATCGTAGGAGAAGTTCGCAGCACGGAAGCAAAAGCATTATACGAGGCAATGCGTGTCGGCGCAGCGGCAAATGTTGTTGCAGGCACTATCCATGGTGATAGTCCCTATGGAATTTATGACCGTGTCGTAAATGATATTGGAGTTCCAAAAACCTCATTTAAAGCTACGGACATTATTATCATTGCAAACCCCATTCGGTCTGCAGATGGGCTGCATCGGTACAGAAGAGTAATCCAAATCACCGAAGTACGAAAAGATTGGGAAGAAGACCCCCTTGCAGAAAAAGGTTTTGTGGACCTGATGAAATATAACCCCAAAACTGATTTGCTTGAACCAACGGATGCATTGCTTAATGGTGATTCAGAGATTATTAAAGCAATTGCTGGGAACATCAAAGAATTTGCAGGAAATTGGGATGCTGTCTGGGAAAATATTATGACCCGAGCAAAAATTAAAGAAGAGCTCACAAAGCGTGCGATAGAAGAAAATGATCTGGACATGCTTGAAGCTCCATTTGTGATTAAAGCCAATGATCTCTTTCATAATATTGTTGAAATCGTCAAAGAGAGGAGAGGAACCCTTGATCACGCTGAAATTTATACGCGCTGGAAAAATTGGCTTGAACATGAAATCAAAAAGCGCAAAACAAACAAGTGGTAAAAAACGCAGAGGCAGACCATAACCCTCAGATACCGTTCAGCATTGAGGGAACGAGAAAGGAAAAGCACCATGGCCGATGATCTTGCTGCATTCAAGAGAAAGTATAAAGAACGTCTTGAGCAACAATTAGGAGGAACTGCCGATGCTGCAATTGCACAACCCGTTCCAAGTACAACATCACAACACTACCTTGACTTTAAAAAAGAGCGCTACCCAGCACATTTAACTGCATTTGAACAAACCTGCAAATTTGCTGAACAACTCCTGAAACTTCAGCCAGATGAAAAAAAAGCAAAAGAAATTGCTGCTGCCTTAAAAACAGCACATATTGATGCTACCCCTGCTGGAGTGTATAGCCTTAGTTTTCTTGCTCCACTATTAATTATCCTAGTTGGGCTTGTGATAAATGCAATCATCCCGCTTTTGATTGGGACCAGTGCTGGATTTTTTGGGATCTTTCTTTTTTTGCTGCTCGCAGCAGGTGCGTATTATGTTGTTGGCAATTTACCCAAAACCTTTGAAACAACATGGCGGATGCAAGCGTCTGCTGAAATGGTCCTCTCTGTTTTCTACATTGTAACCTATATGCGCCATACGAGTAATTTAGAACATGCAATTGGATTTGCCGCAGAGCATTTAACAGGCCCACTTGCCCTTGATCTCAAGAAAGTACTCTGGGATGTTGAAACCCAAGAATATGATTCTGTCAAAGAATCATTAGACCATTACCTGGAGTTTTGGAAAGCGACGAATATGGAATATGTAGAGGCAATGCATTTAATTGTCTCATCGCTCTATGAAGGGTCAGAATCCCGAAGAATCGATGCCCTTGAAAAATCACTTGAAGTCATTTTAGAGGAAACCTATGAGAAAATGCTGCACTATGCACAAAACTTGAAATCACCAATCACAACACTGCACATGCTGGGAATTATCTTGCCCATCCTGGGACTTGTCATGCTACCTCTCATCGGCGGATTTATGACCTCTGAAACCCATCCCCTAAAAATTGTTCTGGTAGTAGCTGGGATTTACAATGTCATCATTCCCATCAGTGTCTATTATTTTGGAACAACAATTCTTGCAACCAGACCTGGAGGGTATGGACAGGTCGATTTAACCCAAGTCAAGAAATACAAAAAATACCAAGGGATTCTTGTTACCATCGGCAAAAAAGAGTATACGCTTTCACCCTTCATGATTGCTGTCGGCGTTGGCCTCATATGCATCCTCATTGCACTCTTACCACTCGTCCTAAAAGCCATCAGTAATACTGATTTAGTGTATATGCCCAACCTCAAAGACAAATACAAACCTGGGAGTTTTATGGCAGTAGCCTATACTAATCCAAACTATGATCGAGCAACATTCCATATGTTGGGATATAAAAAGGCAAAACTCAAAGAAATTCAAGGAGAACTCATTGGACCGTATGGACTTGGAGCATCAATCCTCAGCTTATTTTTCCCATTAGGGATTGGGTTGATGATTGGCCTATATTACCATTACCAAACAAAAAATTTAATGCAAATCCGCGAAAATAGCAAGCAACTTGAGCTCGAATTTTCCTCTTCATTATTTCAACTAGGAAATCGGTTGGGTGATGGGCTCCCTGCAGAAATTGCGTTCCAGCGCGTCCATGAAGTTACTGAAGGAACAACAACCGGCCAATTCTTTGAAATCGTTGTTGCCAACATTAAGCAATTGGGCCTTTCTGTTAGAGAAGCATTGTTTGACCCTGCAGTGGGAGCTGTCAAACAATTTCCTTCACAATTGATAGAAAGCTCCATGAAGGTACTTGTGCAAGCATCATCAAAAGGACCACAAATTGCAGCGCAGGCACTGATCAATATTTCAAAGTATATTAAAGAAATCCACCGTGTTGATGAACGGGTAAAGGATTTAATGAGTGACATTATGAGCTCCATGAAATCACAGATTAATTTCTTGACTCCCGTCATTGCTGGGGTTGTTGTTGGCATCACCTCCATGGTGACGTACATTTTGTCACGGCTTCAAGCACAACTCATGCTCGTCATTGAAGGAAGGAGCGCATCAGCATCAATGCAATCGTTTGAAGGAATGCTCAAAATGTTTGGAGATGGCATTCCTACTTACTACCTTCAAATTGTCATAGGACTGTATGTT
>JAWAQC010000070.1:4567-5199 GCA_038894115.1 Candidatus Woesearchaeota archaeon
ATCCTTTCCAAAATTTCAAGCCAGATAGAAAATGGAGCTGATCGCCTGAGTGAAAAACATACTATTGGCACCAATCTAATCAAGAGCACCCTCAGCTACTTTTTTATTGCCTTATTTGTTATGCTGCTGTTTAATCTACTTGCAGCCCGCTTTATTAAAGTCGGATAACCCCTAGAGGAGGGATAGCTATGGACCATGAAAAAGAAATCATTAAACAACTGAAAGAAGAACACAATAAAACAGCATCATGGATAGAATTTTTTAGCAAACGCAGTGATGTGCTAGAAAAAAAACTTGACCGCCTTGAACACGAGATCCAAGAGATTAAGGACAAGCAGCTACTGCTTGCACAGACGTTGGTACAGCTCCATGAAGAGCGTAGCAAACAACCAGGAGCAACGCAAAAACCAAAAGGAAAACCAAAGGGAAAGCAAAAACCAAAACGTAGTGAACAAAAAAAACACAAACGACCATAATCAACGAAAAAAGGAATGTTGGAGAAAAACAAAGCAACGAATATCCACAACTGCACAAAAGAGCCAAAAGAAAAAACCCCGTAGGTAAGCAAGAGGGATGCATTATTTACCAAACCGACGTTCCCGAGCGGCATAGATTGCTAGACACTCATACAA
>JAWAQC010000071.1:0-5180 GCA_038894115.1 Candidatus Woesearchaeota archaeon
TACCATTGACCAACAAAAGGATACCCATACAATTTTTCCTGCTTTGCTAAAACAGGAAACACATCAGTTTCAAACATCAGTTTTCCTTTTGCAGTAAGGTATGAAAAAATTTCTGGCTCAAAAAGGTACAACCCAGAATTAATAAGATTCGTATCGATATTTTTTTTTGATTTTTCTAGAAATGCAACAATTTTATTTCCCTGCAGCAACACTGCACCGTATTCTTCAGGATTTTCAACTTGGGTTAGGGCAATTGTAGCTAATGCATTAGTTTGCTTATGCATCAAATACATATCAGCAAGGTCAAAATCTTTGAGTTCATCGCCATTTGAGACAACAAAAGTTTCGGTAAGCAAATGTTTTGCTTTAACCAAAGGACCCGCTGTCCCTAAGGGCTCATCTTCTTCAATATAAGTAATAGAGATTCCTAATTTAGCACCACTCCCAAAATAATCTTTAATCACTTCTTTTTTAAAACCCACAGAAAGAATAATATCTTTGATTCCATTGGCTTTGAAAAAATCAATAAGATGCTCAATAATCGGTTTGCCCTTGACAGGAAGCATGGGTTTTGGAATTTCCTGGGTGATAGGATAAAGTCGTGAACCTTTGCCTCCAGCTAAAATCACTGCTTTTTTTGGGCGGTTAATTTTAACAGCATCACGAAGAATACTTTCAATAACATGGCTTCTGTTTTTAAACCTGCGCTGATCAACCAACGAATCAAGATGTGCAAGCATGGTTGAATCTAAAGTAATCGTTACGCGCTCTTTCATAAAAAACACCCCTGATAAGCAGCAATCGATGTTGTAAGCATAACGGCGAAAGCATCATCCATCAAAAGTAAGTAATAACGAATAATCAGCAACTTCATGAATAATGAACAACTCAATACAAAACATTAGCATAATAAAATATAATAAAATAAAAAAGATACAAAGTGTATGAAAAAGTATGAAATATAAACTTTGGTTTCTTTAGTAGTATATATAGTTTATTGAAAGTAAGGGAGAAGAAAAGACTCATTAAGGATAAAATTGGGGAAACAATAACAATATTAAAGAAAAGAAAAAAAGAAAAAACAAGGAAATAAGCGTAGGCAGGGTAAGAGGAAAAAAACTGTGTGCAGCCAGCATCGTGCTTGCTAGCGCAAGCACCCGCTCCTTTCGTCTGGCAATGCGTGCAATGTTTTTGCACTTCTCTTGGTCCCCGGATGGGGCAGGTCCCCCTATCGCAATCAAAAGCAAGAACTCCAGTCGCTTTCTTGATGCTAGCTGCACATACAAAAAAAAGCAAAGCATAAGGCTGCAAAAAAAGAAAGGCTACAAAAAAAGAAAAAGAAGACAACCAAAAGCCAAGCTAAAAGTAATAAAACGAGTAGGAAAAGCAAGAGCAAAGAAAGAAATTCAAAAGAAAACCTTTATCTCAATACAGTTGCAAGATGCAAAGGGGTAACTGATGCAAGCTAAGTGTAAAAGTTAGGTTTTTGTTAATTGGCTAATTGTCATGACTCCAATAAGCATAATCAAAACAAATCCAAGGACACGCGGATGATACAAGGTTGCACCAAGATTTTCATTAAAATTACCAGTATTGGTATTGTAGTTATCAGGCCTGCCTACAGCTACCCTATCAGCAATGCTCCCATTGCCTGCATACAAATCAACCTCGCCCATGGTAGCTTGCTGATCATCCCCTCCTGTGTAGGGAAGCTGCTCTTGCCCAAAAACAGAGCTTAAAGCACCAAGCAAAATAACAAAGGAAACAATAAGAATTGTCCAGGTTACGGTTGAATTAGATTCATCACCACCATAAAAAAATTTATCAGAGACTCCAAAAATCTTAAAGGAAACAATAAGCAAGACCAAAAAAACAAAGATTAAGACAAACCAAGGAACCAGCGTAATAATAACCATGCTTGATTTAACATTAATTGCAATAAAAATTGCAATTACAAAAGCAATAATTGCATTAATAGATTTCATAGCACCAAGTAATTTGGTACCTGATAAAACCCCATACATAATAGCAAAAATCAAGAAAAAGACAAAAACAGGGGTTAATCCTTCAAAAAAGGCAAGATCCAAAAAGGTTGCCATACTAGGTTCCTCGCATTAAACAGGTTTGTGATTTTCTTAAGATTTTCTTAAAGGAGATTGTTATATTGTAAAACAATTAATATAATCAAATTAATATACAAAGTAATATAATCAGTTTAAGTAAATAATTTAGGGAAAGTTGGCAAATAAGGGTTGTTATGCCTATTTTTTAAACCAATGCTCAAACCTGTCCAGGAAATTTTGGCCAGAGGTTTTTCCTTCATCACCAACGACAAATCCAATAATCAGTCCAAAGACAATAATCATCACCAAAATCGCAACAACGTCGGTGCCTAAAATATCATCAAGCCAACTCCAACCATACCACCAACCTGCAGCTGCACCAAAAACATACACAATTGCAATCAAAGCAAAGAGGACGACAACACCATACATTTTGCTTACGCCCTGAAATTCATCAGCTGCAAAAACTCCGACGAGGATAAGAAACATGATGACTGCTACAACCAAGACTGAAACAGTAGGCAAAACACTATTAATCAATTCTACGGGGTCATATCCCAAGATGGGAATGCCCATAATATGAGGCATAACAAACATAAAACCCAAAACAAACGAGATGATGACATTGAAGCGTTTGCTATCTTTACCTAAAATTTTTGTTTTTTGCAAAACTGCAAAAATAATCGTAAAGACAAGCAAAAACGGCAGCAAGACATCAGTTAGACCCCAATTGTGTAAGGATTGAAACATTGATTGCCAGCTAAATTCTCCATTTGCCATGATAACAGACACCTCCAAGATAGGATAATGATACTTAGTTTCTTTTTATTGTGGTGATATCTTTTTCTCTAGTTTTTTTTGTTTTAACAGTTTAAAGGATGCTGGTACCTATGATGGTGAGCACAAAAATTGATAGTCACAACATACTTACAAAAACTGAGCATACTCATTAATGATGATGATCTGATTTTTTATGCTCTTTTTCATTGCTTCCTGTAATATAAAGGAGTAATGCGATAAGGACAATTAAAAGGATAATTGAAGCAATTGCAGTTGAATCCCAATAAGTTTGAAGCCAACCCCAAAATACAAAGAGCCAATTGCTTCCATCATCCGTAGGAATGGCATGAAGAAAAATGAGGATAATAAGAATTAACACAACAACCATAAAGGTTGTTCTCCAAGCGCCTTCTTTAAGATAAACAGCTTCACCATCTTTGAAAAATGCTCCAATTAGCATTAGGAACATTACAATCAAGAGCAAAACAAGAACAACATTCGCCATTGCCTGGCTAATTGCTGCTACAAGCTTTGTTGAAGCAACAACAAAGAATGCGGTGACAAAAGCCACCATTGCATTAATATTGCGTTTTGGTGTTTTTTTATCTCCAACCTGTTCTGTGCCAAATACCCTTGTTTTATCTAAAATAGCATAGACTACAGAAAAAACAAGTAAAAACGGTAACACTACATCATAAATTCCTAATTTATCAAAAAAAATAATCGTATCTCTAAATGTAGAAGCCATAGAAAAAATTTTTATGAAAATACCTATATAAACTTTTGCTTTTTTCTTTTAGGGGATTGTGTTTCTAGAAATAGGAGTTTGTGTTTTTAAACAGTAGATGGTAGGCAGTAGTTTCAAGGTATGAAATCTTAGATAACAAACGTAGGTAATAAATATCGCAAGTACTACTCTAGTAACATTACACTAGACTATCTATTACACTCTCTTAAGCACCAATCTTCTACGTAAAGTTGCAAGAAATAATTTTTATGGTTTAATATCGCTACTGTTGGCGTACCTCCATTGTTCCAGGAGGTAGAATGCGAATCCATTCATCAAGGTCTGAATAAGAATACGCTTGTGCTAGCAGTTTTGCAACATCTGAAGGCTTTTTTTTGCCTTGAAGGATAAGATAATAGGGAGGCTTTGCATGGGCTCTAATTGCAGACAGTGGTGCACACATAGGAATAAGCATGAGGTTAGCATTGCTTTCAGGGTTAAGTGAAAGCGTATTTTCATTATCCCCTTGATCAAAAGCATCGTCCATGGGCTTTAAGGGAATCATGCCAACTGCCAAAGAAAGCGCTTTTTTGTATGTTGTTTTTTGGCCATAAACCATAAAAGAACCTTTTGAGAGGTATTCTCCAGCTTTTGGGGTTTTGCTTACTTGCTCAGGTTTGACACAAAAAACATCTAATGAAACAATCCCTGCTTTCCAAGCTCTACTAAAAGAAGCAGTTGCTTGGGCAATTTCTTCAAAGGTTTGGGATCCTGGTATTGATGCATTGGAATGCTGAGGGAAAAGTTGCGGATTGGCAATTGCCTTGTTTGAAACTGGATTTAAAGGATTTTTCGTCGCTCGCATTATTGAGGATTTTACAACAAAAAAAGGACTTCCTGACATCTCTGTATGAAACACATAGTCCTGAGGTTCTAAATGTTTTTTAATAAGAATTTCATTAGTCGTTGCATCACGACCACCTAAACATAAAAATCCCTCAGAAGACCAAAACCACCTGAATTTTTCATACCATTCTTTTTTTCTAGAGCTCACGAAAGAAGGGTTTTTTGCTGCAAGCATGTTTTTTTCTACTTTGCGTTGTATTGCTTCATAACGCTTTTTTTGTTGTTCCAATGCAGCATAGGTGCCTTCAAGCTTTTTTTTTGCTTTTTTTGCATTAGTAAAATAGATACCTGCGTTTTCATCTAAAGAACGGTTTGGATCTAACGAGAAGGTAATACTGCCCATCACAAGAACCCAGATAGACTTCTTGGTTTTTATACCTTTTGCTATTAACCTAAATATAAAGAGATTTGTAAAGAGATTTAAAGATCATGGACAAGATAATTTCTTTTAAATATGGTAAAGAATTTTCTTTTAATTCCTTTTAATTCTGATTATTTTTAAATTAGGATGAAATTGAGTATATTAAATTTAAAATTAAATTTAAAATTTAAATTATAATGGTTATTAATGTTAAAGAAGTATTAGCGAAGTAGTGTTGTATTAGCAAAGTAGTGCTATAACGTGGTAATGGCTAGGGGAGTAATTTTTGTAAGGAGTGGTTAAAAAAATTTAAAACTTGTGATAAAAAGTTTTTTAAAACATA
>JAWAQC010000072.1:0-5154 GCA_038894115.1 Candidatus Woesearchaeota archaeon
ATAAGCACTTGGCAAAACTTGCTCGCTATTCACTTTTATTAGTATTATTGCTAATCCTGCTTAAAATTCTCTTGGTTAGTATTGGGAGTCCTTATGAATTTCGTCTTACGTATATTGCTCTGATTGGCGCATTACCAGTGTTGTTTGCAAGCCGTAAACGCTGGCACTTGATTAAATCCATCGATTGGCATACGCTTGTTTTTTTTGCAGCGATGTTTGTCCTAATGCAGGCAGTGTGGGACACAGGATTTTTTCAGCAGATTATTGATCCTTCCTGGGCGCACTCACTTCCAGCAATCTTTTTCGTAAGTATTCTTTTAAGCCAGCTCATTTCTAATGTTCCCCTCGTTGCCTTATATTTGCCTATGCTTTTACATAGCAATGCGCCAACAACGATTTACATTGCCTTGGCTGCTGCAAGCACGATTGCGGGAAACTTGTTTCTTTTAGGTGCTGCAAGCACTATCATTATCATTCAGAACGCAGAAAAAAAGGCGAAGGAAACGATTACGTTTTGGGAATTTGCAAGAATAGGCATTCCTTTAACCCTGCTTAATAGTCTTATCTATCTTGGTTATTTTCTGCTTGTTTTTTGATGGCGTAGCGCTTGTGTGCTTCTAATTGTTTTTCGTTCCTTTTATTTGTCTTGGTTTTCTTGCTTGAAAAAAGCATACGCGACTTTGCTGGTCTTTTCTTTATCCAATTGCTATGTTTGGACATATGCCTGCAAGAGTGCAGCTTTTTTTTGCTGGTGCATCGTTGATTTTCGTATTTTATCGATCCCCTGTTCTTTGCTGTAGGTGTCAAGCAGGCGGTAGAGTTTAGCGGTTGTCATGATCCCATTGCTGGTAAATGCTTTACTGATGCTTTCGTCATTGTTGATGAGTGCAAGTGCAGTAGCATTGGTGTTGTTGAGGTAGTAATTGATGATTTTTTCTATTGCTGGCTGATGAGTTTTGCAGTAGGTAGTATAGGACATAGCTGGCATGCTTCTTCTTGCATCGTACTGCGCATCTTGTTGCTGTCGTATGCTTGGTTGTAGATCATTTACACTCAATAGCCTCTTATAACTAGGGCCTATTTCCTTTTCAATTACGGTCTCAATAGAATAGGTTTGCGAGGAGATTGTAGGCACTATTGCTGCAACTAATGGGACTTCTTTTGGTGTTTGATCGCTTACGTTGCTATCTTCCTCCTTATCATTTTTTTGCAGCGGTGATGTAGATGGCAACACCTTCTTTAGCGTGCTTTCATACTGGTCGTTATCCTTTTTTGTTTTTTCTTGTTTTGTTTGCTGCGCTAGTGCTTTGGAAATTTTTTCTTTGTCAATCCACAGCACTTGTCCTGGAAGCAGGTAATTAGGGTTTTCTGCTGTGGGTTTCATACTCTTATAATATGCTCGTTGAGGAGCTTTTTTATTGTCTTCCCCAATTGCATCAACAAGATGATACAAGGCTGGATTACTGAGTTTATTTTCTGCAAACTTGCTGACAATCTTTGTTAAGTTGTCTCCTTTTTGTACGGTATATTGTATCCTATGCTCCTGGTTATCAGTCGTTGTCTTTTCTCCTTCTCTTTTCTTTGTTGGTGTTTGTTCTTCTTGTTGGAAGGGCGCAGTGTACTGCTTGTTAGGTTGTTTCTTTTGGACCATTGATTCGTAGGGTGCAAATACCTTGGTTGCAGTAAGATAACTTACTGTTATTGCGCTGAGTGTGATCCCCACCCACGCCATAATTTTTCCAAAATAGCTGTATATAAAGGGGGTTTTTCTTGTCTGTGGAGTGTTCTGTGTGGACGGTTCTTGGTTTTCCTCACTTTGCGTGGTGGGATAGTGTTCTTTTGTGAGTTTGTCATCAAGTGTTTGCGTCGCTTGTGGTGCTTCTTTTTCCACTGTTGCAGGAAGGTTAGAAGAACCTTTCTCTTGTTTTTCTTGGAAGGATAACTTCTCCTGCAGTGTCATACTTTCCTGGTTTTGTTTTTCTTGAGTGTTTCTAATGATGCTTTCAAGATTTTGCGTATCAGTATTTTGATTTTCTTTGTTTTCCTTATCAATTCCCGTCGTTGTCATGATTGTACCCTTGCCTTGTGGGGCTAAGGGTTGATACTCTTGTGTAGGTTCTCTTTCTTCTTGCTTTGTTGTTGCTATTGTTTTTGGTGTCGTTTCATCCTTGTCTTTCTCTTGCACAGGTTCAAGCTCTTGTGTTTTTGGTATATGCCTTTGCAAGGTGCCAGCAAGGTATTGCATTGCTAGCTCTCGGTAGGATTGTACATCACTTTGGGCTTGTTCTTGCGTTGACCACAATGCTGTGCGCAAGCCAAGAAGCTCTTGCTGCTTAGTGATGTATTCATGGGTTTGTGCATTGCGCAGCTGGAATAATCGTTTTTCAAGCACGGGGTCATTGTCAGGAGCTTTTCTGTCAAGAAGATGGTAGAGGTACTCTCCAATTGAATTGTCAATATAGTAAATGCTATGGGTAATTTGCTTATCTATGGTTTGTAAGAAAGTTGCTGCGAGGGTGTTGTAGTCTGGTTTTGTGTCTTGTTTTTCTTGAAACGTAGGTGCTTGTTCGTGTTCAGGTGTTCCTTTTTCCTGCGTGTTTTGGTTGAATGATTGAAGCTGTTGCAAATACCATTCCATTGTTTGCTGTTGTGCATCTGAAAAAATAAATTTACCTAACGTTTGTGGATTTGCTTTTAGGTTAGCGTATGGAGAGGTGTTTTCTTTTGTGGTTTTCTCTATACTATTGTTTTCAGTGTCCAGACTAAATAACGTGGTTTGGACTAAAATGTCTGCAACCTTGTCATAGCTATCAAGGTTTTTGTTCGCAAGTGCCTCAGCGAGCGTTCGGTGTACCTTTTGTGCGTAAAAAGAAATTTCTAAATGTTCTTGAAGGAGCTGCAATGCGTAGGGATTAATCTTATTTTTTTCTAAAATCTCTGCGATTGCGTAGGATCGATTTGCCTCTTTTTTATCCCACTTGTTTTTTGTACTATAGGTTATGGATGAGACAAATGATGTAAGGGCATGTGCAATCTTTTCATACCATCGGGCTACTTTTGATGATTTTGCAGGTTTAGTTATTTGGTAAGAACAATCTGGAGAAAAAAAGGATAATGTTTTTCCCAGCAGCAGCTGTTTCATGATTTTGTTATTTTTTGTTTTGTTTTTTCCTTTTCTTGGGTTAATTGAATCTTCTGAGAAACTCTCAGGCGCATACTGGTGCTTGAGAAACTCAAAAAAGTCTGCGATGGTTGCTTTTTGTTCTAATTCCTGAATGCTGCCGTGTGTTGCACTGGTATTTATGCCAGTAGGGTAACCATCATGGATTTTTGCTTCAAGCGATGATTTAGGAGTATTTTCCATACGTGTTAACACCTCATCATGCGTTGTATTCTTTTGTTGTATTCTTTTGGGTTTTGTTTTAAGGTTTTTTGCTTTATTTTCTTATAGCCTACCAGCAGAAGTTCATTCTTTATTTGATACTACTGCAGAATAACTAAAGACATCTTGTACTCTTTATAAGTCTTTCTTTTTCTGTGTTTTTATTTTTCTGTTTTCTTTATCTTTTTGCTTAGGGATTGCTACTCTATTTTTTTGTACTTTTCTTGACTTTCATTTCTATTTACTTAAGAAGTGTTATAGGATTAGACGTGTATCTAAGAGGTGGTATTTAGAAAGGGCTGCAAACAACAAAGGCTGCAAACAGCAAAGCATATATAAACAAGCCCATGTTTCTTAGGTGTATGAAACGCATTGCAGTCGTTGACAATGAAAAGCTTAAAGACATGCAGCTTAAACTGCACATTCAAAAACTTTGCCCTATCAATAGGACAGGTACTGAATGCATTAAGTTGGAGCAAACCAAGCTTTTTATTGACGAGCTTACCTGTATCGGTTGCGGCATTTGTGTCAAAGCTGCTCCTGATGCAATTCGCATCATTAACCTGCCCCAAGAGCTTCATCAAGATCCAATTTTTCGCTATGGCAAAAATAGTTTTGCATTGTACTCTTTGCCGGTTCCTGTATTTGGTCAAATCGTAGGCATTATCGGCAGAAATGGTATCGGAAAAAGCACTGCCATTTCACTGCTTGCAGGGCTGCTTCGCCCTAATTTTGGGCATTGGGATGCAACGCCAACCGATAAGGAAATTATCAACTATTTTAAGGGTACCCAGGCCCAGGCCTATTTTGAGCGCCTGTATGGAGGTAAAATTAAAATCAGCTACAAGCCCCAGCAAGTCGAGCTGATCCAAAAACAATACAAAGGTAAAGTCAAAGACTTGCTTGCTAGAGTTGATGAAAATAACAACCTACGTAAGGTTGCGCAAGCATTGGATTTGCTTTCTATTCTTGACCATGACCTTGCCAGTGTTTCAGGCGGAGAATTGCAGCGCATTGCGATTGCCGGCGCCGCCCTCAAATCTGCCAATGTCTATATTTTTGATGAGCCTACAAGCTATCTTGACATTAAGCAGCGCCTGAACGTTACCTCGTTTATCAGGTCGCTGGTTAATGAGCAAACCGCAGTTTTGCTGGTAGAGCACGATTTAATCGTGCTTGATTATCTTGCAGATACGATTCATATTACTTATGGGAAAGAGCAAACCTATGGTGTTGTCTCACAGCCAAAAGCTGCAAAAACCGGTATCAATACTTATCTTGGCGGATACTTAAAAGAAGAAAATGTGAGGTTTAGGGACAAGCAAGTGCATTTTGCAAAACGGCCGCCCTTTATCCAGCATAAAACTCCAGTGCTGCTTTCCTGGCAGGGAATTCAAAAAACCTTTTTTACTTCTGGTAAGCAAACCTTTCATCTCCAGGCAATGCAAGGCAGTGTGCTGCAGGGTGAAGTGGTTGGGATTATCGGAGAAAACGGGATTGGAAAAACAACTTTTGTTAAACTGTTGGCCGGTATTCTTGAGCCTGACCAGGGTTCTTTGACATTTGAGCAGGAAAAGAAAACGCTTGTTTTTGGAACTTCGCATGCTGCTTCACACCAACATAACACCTCCCATACTCCTGCTGTCCCTCATACTCCTGCTGCGCTTCATCCCTTGGTCAGTTCCAACCCTAAGTTTCATGTCAGTTACAAATCCCAGTACTTAGAGCCAAATGATGCTTTGGTTGGCCAGGTTTTGCACGCTGCACTTGCA
>JAWAQC010000073.1:0-5038 GCA_038894115.1 Candidatus Woesearchaeota archaeon
CTATGGTGTAACCTTTCCACTTTCAAGCTGCAATGTTATTTGCACCCCACTTACAGGTGTGCAATACCAGCAAGGCACGCACAATTGTACCTGTAATCTGCAGTGGAAGCCTACCCAAGCCCAATTGCTTACCTTACGCTACAAAACCTATTCGTATCCTCTTTCTATCATGCCAGATTATGAGCCCCCAAACGTGCAATTTACAGCATCGCAAAAACAAGGAAAACTGCTTGTTGAATATACCATTACTGATAGTGCCTGCCCATCTTGCAATGCCCAGTGTGCTGGGATTAAAGGGATTAAAGCGTATTTTCAGGGACAAACCCAGGCACTTGCCCAGCAAACTATTAATACTGAGCAGTGCAGTGTTTCAGGAAAGCTTAATCTTAGCATTAGCGGTGTTGGCACCCAATTCCTTATCCTTGAAGCCACTGACAGAATGCACAAGCCTGCATCAGCACCCTATCATGAAGGTATTGCAAAACAGCAGGTGCGTTATGATACGATTTTACCGACCATAACTCACCTTAAAGTATTAGATCCAGAAGGCCAGGAAATTACCTTTATGGGAGAAGGCACGGTGCGAAGCAATGTAGTGCTTCGTTTTACCATTACCGATCATACATTGCAAACCATTACTGTCAAAACATCTGCTGTTGGTCCTAATGAAGATATTATTCAGCAGCCACAAAGTTTGTATTGCTCTCCAGTCAGCAGTGCAAACACAAGCACGCGCCAATGTGACATTCCTGTTACTTTAGCAACCCATAGCATCACCTTGCCGGTTACTGCCTATGATGAATTTTCAAGCAGGACGGTTAATCTTACAAAAACCTTGACGCTTGACAAAAGCGGGCCAAAAGTAACCAGTTTTACAAGCAGCAGAGTGTTTGAACAAAAACAGTATGCTGGCAAGAATGTTACGCTTCTTGCACTTATTACAGAGGAAGGTGCAGGCATTGCCAAAGAAGACATCTTGCTTGACGCTACTGAGCTAGGCTATAACCAGCTATTGCCTGCAACCGAATGTAAAAAACAATCAGGCACTGCTTGGCAATGCATCTGGCAATTCCCTATACAGGCAACTATTGCATTCCCGCTAGTACGAATTCATCCTTCAAGCAAAGATGTTGTGGGCAATCCTATTTCAGGACAGCTCCAGTTGCAACTTTTCTCAGATACTTCTGCCCCTACGCATAAAAACATCACGATCATAGGTATTAACCAGCTTGGAGAATTTTTGTATTACCAGGCAGGGGATATCTTACAAATTACTATGCAAGTTCGTGAAAATGCTGGCATTGCCAAGGCAGTACTTAATGCTACTGCCCTTGCATCTACCTCAAGCCAATTGCTTCTTGAAGGCACTTGCACTAAAAATACTACAACAGCAGTGCCAGGGAATACCCCAGGGATTGCGCCAGGATCAGTGTCAGGAACAGTTCCGGGGACAGTGCCAGGCTCAGTGTCCGGCAACTTCCTTGATCAAGGAATGCTATATACCTGCACTTGGCAAACACCACCAATTAAAGGTGGCTATTACAAGCCAGAACTTTTTTTTATGATAGAAGATTATGGTGGCAACAGTTTAGTGTATAAAAAATCAATCGTAGTATTTGGTGTTATCGATGATACTCCAGACAATTTTATTGTCTTAGTGGGTAAACCTATTCCTTTTGGAATTAACCGTCTGACTGCAACCATCTTGCCTAACCCTCCAGGATATAAAATCTCAGTTCCTTTTGCTTTAAGCACTAATTCGCAGACTATCAGTGTGTTAAAATATGAGATTGACAGCTGCACCTTTGGCAATGAAACAAAAGCGTTTGATGACTTGTTTAGACAGCAGCGTAATCCAACACCCATGCCAGTGCCTACCTTTTTGCCTCTTACCCAGTCAGGTGCAGTGAATTATGCAGAATTTACCTTGCGTCAATTAAAAGAGGAGGAAGCAAAACTGATTACGGATGATGAGCTTGCCTGTAAAATTAAAATCTGGCAAAAAAAAGGGGATTATACCTTTGCTAATCCTGAAATTGATGAGCTGAGAGTAAAACTAGTGTTTTACAATGCTACGATTACTGGAGTACCTGCTGATAAAATCACAGAAAAAATCAATGAGAAAAAAAAGAATGTGCTGGTCAAGGCAAAATTTATTGGTGATGCCTCAGCATTTTTGCGCAAGGTGGAAAAAATTTGTTCAATAGGCAACAGTCTGGTTTCCTTATGGGGAACCTTCTCTCTTGTAGAAAGCATAGGGCTTGGTGTAAAAGCAATCCCAGGTGTTGGACAAACCATCGGTAGTGCAATCTTTGATGTTGGCTGTTATGGGTATGAGCTTGCAGGCCAATATCTGATTATGCCATTATGGTATGGAAGTTTTGATAGCGGGTTTGGTCCTGAAAACTGCGGATTAAAAGGGCAAAAAGGTATAGCCGGAAGTTTTGATGATACCAGGTTACTTGATGAAGATGGGGTAAGTACGTCGATTAAGAAAAATATTGAAAAGCGAAGAGAAAGCCTTAAGCCAAGCTCCAGGTATGTGGGAGATAATTTTGCTGTGTGGGAAACTGATTTATGGCCTGGTGCACGTTGGTTTTGCGAGTTTGCAACCTGTAAATGGTCTACTACGTTTAGTGATAGCCTGCTTGTAGCAACAGGAGGAAACCTTGCCCAGGCAAGCGGACTGCCTGCCATTGATTTGGGATCGTTTGGGAGTATTGATCTGCGTGGAGAAAATTTGCGGGTCAATCCAAAAGACAGCTTACTGTATAGTGCAGCAAGTATGTGCCTTCCTGGAATCATTTATAACATTGACAAATGGAGAAGAATTGAATGTCAGCAAATTCAATGCCTTAAAGAAACAGCAATGCGTGGTGGTGATATTAGCCAATGTGATGAGCTCTATAAAGAAAGTATCTGTCTTGCAGTTGCAGGTGAAGTTACCAATACCGTTGGTGTGCTTGTCTTGTTTAGAAGCTTTTCAGATGGCGTTAGTGCTGTAGCAGAAAATCTGTTGCCTAATGCCTTAAAAATGGTTGTTGATAAGGCTGTGTGTCAAAATGATAAAGTAAACGAAGAGAAAAAATGGCTTGTTACTGTTGCCTGTGATATTCCAAGAGCATATTATGCGTTACTTGACAGTATTGACCAAATCAAAGGTTTAGGTAATGTTGGAGGTATGTTTGACACCAGCTTTTATGATGATAGTCCTTGTGAAGGCATATAATCTGCCCTGCCTTTTATTTTCAAGTAAAGATCCCTTGGATTCCATAACCTTTTTTCATAACTACTCTCCTTTGCTATAACCAATTATCCTAATCACTCGTGGTATGCCATAATTATAATAAACCATAAACATGATCAAGAAACGTTCAACGAAAAAACAGCTGACTACAAACCAACCATTATTTTATTTGTGTTACTTTTATCATTCATCTCCAAAAAAGCTAAAAATCAAATAAGACCAATCCTCTGTAGGGATGCACAACCTGATGGATACCAAAAACCCGCTTAAGAGCAGAAACAGGAATTTGCTCATCCTCTTCCTGCTTATTGCAGTCATTTTTTTGCTGGTGCTCTTGCTAGGTGTGCTGGGATGGTAAAGTTTTATCACATCTTTTTATTCAAGTAACAGTCTGGTGTATTGACTATGAACCTAAAAAAAATATTGTTTTGCCTATTCATCTCTTTTATTTTTTTTAGTGTAGTTACCCTTAATGATGTAGAAGCGAATGTAAAATATGTTAGTGAAAGGAGTGACTGTACGGCTGTTAATGAATTAGCTTGTAATAAGGAGGCAACCAAAGTTTTGCGTTGTATTGAATATATTGATAATACTAAAAATCCTCCAGAAACAAAAAAGAAATGGCTTTTTGCACAAGATTGCGCATCAACAGGATATTTATGTTATGATGGTAAATGCCTGACTTCTTGTAGGGATAATACTCATTGTGCAAGACCAGACTATTACTGTAATAATAATCAATGCATATTTTATGAAGCTCAACATGATCATTGTACTACTGGTGCAACTCGTTGTAGTACAAATAAAAAATATGTTCAACAATGCATAGAAAATATGGGTGGTTATTGGATTAATATAATAGATTGCAAAAACTATGCTTGTTTTCACCCTCAAGATGGCAATGCCCGATGCAACACCAAATGCACCTCTGATGTACATTGCAGTTATCCTTATATTTGTATCAATGGAAAATGCGAAACATGCAGGACTGGGCAAACAAGATGTAGCAGTGATAAGACAAAAGTTTTGCAATGTAATATTTTAGGTAAATGGGAGACACTAACAACATGTCCTGCTGATAAGCCTTGCCAGATTAGGCCTGATGTTTCGATTTTAGATAAAGAATATGCAAGATGTGGTCCTTCTGAGTCAGGAACAGCATCTGGAACAGGTTCAACCTCAGCACCTAAAACCCCAGTTTGTGGCAGAACCGATAACACAAGAGAAAGATCTTGCATGGACCCCAGCGATGGTGAGGATTGTTGGTCTTATGGTAAATATACCACTGACATCAATGAAGCATGTCCAGGAAAGCAATTATGTTGTCTTCCAAAAACAGTAACCACTGCTACTCCAGAAAATATTCCAAAGTGCGCTGATGGTGTGGTTACTTTTAGTGGAACTCTTTGTATGTGTGGTAACAGTAAATTAGATAATGATAAAAAAAAGTGCTGTTATGGTAGACTTATTGATAGTACTAAAGAATGCAACCCACCTCAATGCACAAAGAACAACGAAAAAGCAGTAGAAAAAACTTGTATGTGTGGCACAGAAAAAATTGAACCTGGAAAATTTTGTTGCCTTAATCCTAATCTCAAAGGTTCCTTTGTTGCTGATAGTGCAGAAATATGCAAAAATGATCATTTGCCAACCTGTAACCATGATTGTACCAGGAATAATTATCAAACCTGTTATTGCCCAGCATACTGCACAATTTCTGGCAAACTTACAATTACAGCTAATAACCCTCAATCTTGTGGAACGTATGCAACTTCAGGAAATGATGTCTCT
>JAWAQC010000074.1:0-5026 GCA_038894115.1 Candidatus Woesearchaeota archaeon
TCTCCAATGCCTTCTATGCCACCACAAAACCATTCTTATGAACGAGATTCTACTGCATCCCCCTTAGTTTCATTGCGTACTTTATTGTATCAAGGAAGTTATCATCAAGGAGTAGCAATTGCTCAATACTCTACTTTGCATTGTGCATCTGATGCAATTTATGGAAAAAATCCTTCTTCTAATGACTCATTAGCAGCAGGATTAGGTTCTTTTGTTACTCTTGATCGTGTTTATTATTTATCACGTTTTTTTGATGAACTCTCAAAAACAGTCCCTATTTTTTCTGAGTATAAGGCATCTCTTTCTAAAATAGCAGCTCACTTTTCTTCTCTTGCAACCACAAAATCTGTTGCCCTAGCTAGTCTTCCTCCTGTTACTAGCGCAGAGCGATTTTCTTTATAAATTGATTTTCTTTATACATTCGTCTCTCTGTTCACTTTTTTTCTTTTTGTTATTCGTAGTTTTTTGTTATTTGTAGTTTGTTTTGCTTTTTCTTTCTTAAAGCATAATCCTTAAATATTAGCGCGGTATAAGCTGCCTTATGCACCCTCACTCTTCAACATTAGGAAATTCAGCATCAGGACAACAAAAATACCCTCCATCAGTAATCCCTAAGCATGATCCAACCAAAACAGTCAAAGATGAATTGCTTGCGTGCATTGCTCAGCATGGTCCCTCCTTGCCTAAAGACCTTGCAACTCTGCTTTCTAAAAAAATAGATACCTTGCTCGTCAGTGCCTACCTTGCAGATTTAGTTTCTATGAAGCGCCTGCTTTTGACCCATTTAAAAATAGGTGGTTCTCCCTTGTATTATCTTCCTGAACAGGCACCTATGCTTGCTCAGATTGCCAGCACAAAATTAAAAGGTCCTGAACTTGAAGCATTTACCCTGCTTCAAGAAAAAAAATTGCTCGATGAAACCACACTTGCTCCCAAACATCGTGTTGCCTTGGGACAACTCAAAGATTTTGCTAAACGCATTGAAATCCTTTACCAAGGAAAACCCTACTATTTTTGGCGCTGGTATTTGCTTTCTGCTGATGAGCTTAAACTCCAGGTCAGTGCATTGCTTAGCAAGATAACACTTAGCAAGGAAAGCAAAGAAACAATTGGTTCATCAGAGCAGGAGCATGGAACACCTGCATTACCTTACGCTTCTCCTTTACCCCAAACGCCTTCTCCTCAAGAACGTCTTGTTCAGCAGAGCTTACAACCAGCATCAAGCATCCAGCACACCCAACTTGCTCAGCAGCATCCTGCTCAGATGCAACCTGCTCAACAACAACCATCTCAAGAACTTAAACACGAGAGCACACCAACACACCATTTGCAATCATCCAAAGCTATGCATACCCAAACAGCAGTTGCTCAGGGACAGCATGCAGGTGCACAACGTTCTTCGGCATTGGCAGCATCATCCTATTCTGGTGGTTCTGTTGGATCTGATCCCCCATTACCCTTTTCTATGGCGCAGTCAGCTGGCCTAAAAAAACGCCAAACTAAAAAACAGGGTGCTGCAGCTGCTGCAGGTCAGCAAGGAAATGTTCTTCAAGATGCTCTCTCATCGTCAACAGCAATTCAGCATGCCCAGCAACCACTTCCTCAACATCCTAGTGGTAATGCTCTTGTATCCTTATCCCCAGGAATGCTGCGATTTAGTCCAGTGCTTCCAAGCGCAACTGAAATTCCACTTTTTTCTAAACTTAAAAAGCGTGGCATTACCCCTTTGCAGTATGCGATTGCCAATAAAAAAAAAGAATTGCTTGTTTTAGTTTCGTTCCCCTCACCGTTTGGTGTGATTGAAGGATTGGTATTTGCTAAACCCAAAAAAATCACTGATACTGACCTTACTGAAGCCATTGCTGCTAATCCAGAGCGTAAGCTGCTTGCAGTGCTTTGCAAGGATGCAGGAAAAAAAACCCAAGAAACAGCAGCACGTCTTGGCATTACTCTCCTCTATGAAAAAGATTTTGCTTAACGCGATATTTTTGGCTTTTTCCTCACAGCATGTTTTATCCTCCAGTTCCTTTTTAAACCTTTTTTATCATTCCAGGTATTGTGTTTCCTCAACTGTTGTTTCCCAACAACCGTTTCACGATAACGCTCTATTCAAAACCCTACGGTTACATTTTACTCTTTACTCTTTTTCAAAAAGAGACTGTTCCATGAATAACTTTTCTTGGGCATGACTATGGGAACTGCAATTGGTGAACTCCTTCCTCGACAAGAAATCCGTCTTGAAGCCTTTGCCAACAAGACGATTGCTGTTGATGCATTTAATACCTTGTACCAATTTTTAAGTGCTCTGCGCAGCGCTGATGGCTCACTGCTCACTGACAGGCAAGGGAATGTGACGAGCCATCTTAATGGACTTTTAACCCGGTGTGTTGCACTGCTCGAAAAAAATATTCGATTGGTTTTTGTTTTTGATGGCATTGCACCTGCACTTAAAGAGCAGGAAAAAGCCAAGCGCCAACAGCTTAAACAGCAGGCAGCAGCGCGCTATCAGCAGGCAGTTGAGGAAGAAGACCTTGCGTCGATGGCTAAATACAGCGCACGCACAGTAACTATGACTGAGCAGATCCTTACTGATGCAAAGCGATTGCTTGCAGGGCTTGGCATTCCCTCTGTTGATGCACCCAGCGAAGGTGAAGCGCAAGCAGCAGCACTGCTTGCCCACGGCCATGTTGATGCTATTGCATCGCAAGATTACGATGCGTTACTGTTTGGAGCAGATGTTATTGTGCGCAACCTTGCGGTTTCTCCAAGGAAAAAAAAACCTGGTGCGTATGCCTATGAGCGGTTGCATCCAGAACGCATTGACAAGCACGCAGTGCTTGCACATCTAGGCATTAGCCATCGCCAGCTTATTGCCTTGGCACTGCTGGTGGGTACTGATTTTAATCCTGGCGGCATTAAAGGCATTGGCCCGCAAAAAGCATTGAAGCTGGTCAAGGCGCACGGCGAAGATTTTTCTTCCTTGTTTGCAGCTGTCTCTTGGGATCGTTATTTTCCCTATCCTTGGGAGGAGGTCTATGCGTTGTTTTTGCATATGCCAGTACATTCTGATGTCCAGCTTGTTTTTGGCAAGCCTGATGAGCAGGCAGTGCTCACCTTTTTATGTGATGAACGTGATTTTTCAAAAGAGCGTGTCTTCTCAGAACTGCAAAAGCTTTCTGCTGCAGCACAAAAACCAAAACAAAAAGGGCTTGCTGATTTTTTCTAACCCGCTCTTGCCCTGCCTGCGCTCCTTGTGACTTTGTTTTTGCTCCTCAGGTTGTCTTGGTGTTGCGTCTTTCCTTTTCCACGGCATGCTGACAGCACGTTTTTTGTCAATGTAATTGGTCTGGGCGATTAGGAAATGCTTCACGAACAATTTCTTCAATTACTTCGTGCCAATCAAGCTCAAGCGGTTTGAGGTCTTTGAGCAGTTGGGTAAAGCTGTGGTAGGTTTTTGCATTTTTAAACACTGCTTCAATGCAGTATCCTTGGCCATCATCCGCTTGCAGTGCAGTGTTAATGCAGGGATGCTCGAGCAATGTGTGCAATGCGTCTTTGGTTTCTTTTTTGATGCGCAAGAAATAGAACACCTGCAAAGGGTATTGCAATTTTTCAAAATCAAGGAGGCTAACATTACGCTTAATATATTTCTGTACTCGCCGATATCCTAACAAGGTCGTGGTAAGGGGCAAGTGCAGTTCCTTGCTGATTTGGGAGAGTTTTTTTCTGCTGTTGGTTTTTAGCAGCATTAGTACTGCAGTATCTTTTTGTTTCATTGTGTTTCACCTTGGTTTAAGAATCCTGTAGCAGTGCACCTGTTTTTGTTGGTCCTGTTCTTAAAGTTCAGGTTCTAGTTACGGTTCTTGCAGCTGTTGTATTTTTTTGTATTCTCCTTTTGTGTCTTTTTCTTACTCTGTGTCTTTTTCTTTCCTATTTTTTTTGTTTTTCATATTTGTTTCATCCTTGTTGTTGTTAGGTTTTATAGGGTGCAAGATGGTAACAGTAATATCGGGTAATGATGTCTAGGTTCATTGCAAGCAGATAGGGAAGGGGTTGTTTTTTTTGTTCCAATGTTTTTTTAATCTTGGCCAGTTCTTGCTCAATCCCACTGCAAATTTGTTTTTTTGCATCCTGGCAGAGGTTGTAAATTTCTTGGTAGTAGGGTCGTTCCTTGACCGTTTTGCTGAGGGATTGCAATGCATGAAGATGCGTTTTGATATCTTTGAATGTTATGATGATTTGCTCAAGGTTATTGATACTGACAGAATTATTCGTTGCTTTGCGCACCAAAAAAATATGCTCTTCAACTTTTCCAAGATATGCGATGTAGCTGTGTTGTTGCTGTTGCA
This sequence comes from Candidatus Woesearchaeota archaeon, assembly GCA_038894115.1. Classification (GTDB taxonomy): domain Archaea; phylum Nanobdellota; class Nanobdellia; order Woesearchaeales; family JAWAQC01; genus JAWAQC01. The sequence goes on from JAWAQC010000074.1 coordinate 4,350, forward strand.
TCCATTGAATTACCGCTGCAGTTTGGTTGATGGTTTTTCCTAAAAGCTGGATTCTGTTTTCATAGGCAAGGTTTTTTTCAATGAGCATTGCTTTGACTGCAAGCTCATATTGCGCATAACTGCGAAGCAAATGGTATCCTTGGGCAAGATGCTGCTGCAACTGCTTTTGTTTGTTGATAAATTCGCGATAGCCAAGTTCCTTGGCATCATCTTGCAGTTGCATGAGTAATGTATCATACTTACTGCTCAAGGTTTTTTTGATGGCCTGGGTTACTTGCTTTAGTATCTTTGCTGCTTCTTCTTTGCTCTGTTTAGTAGGGTTCGTATCTGCTGCTGATCCATCGATAGTGGATGTTGTATCGCTTGAGGCAGTTGTCTGTTCTGCTGCGCTTGTCTCCTGCTTTTGCCAAAATGCATGTGCTTTTTGATGTTGGTTTTTTTTCATCATATCGCACTCTTTTTTTTTGCTGTTTCTTCTTTTGCTGTTTTTTTGTGAGGATCTGTTTGGAACGATGGTCTTTGATGTTGTTCCATTCTTTGCTTCTATTCCTTCTTTCTTTGTTTTTCCTTTGTTCTACACTTCCTTCCTGGTGCTTTGTGTTTCTGGTTCTGATTGAATCCTTTTTGTTCTTTGTTTCCTTAAGTTGTTCTAAGCTTCCTTGTTTTCTTTCTTTATT
>JAWAQC010000075.1:0-857 GCA_038894115.1 Candidatus Woesearchaeota archaeon
TTATTAGTACGCTCTCATTTTAGTACTTCCTGTAGCTACAATTTTTTATTCTTCTGATTTTTTCTTGGTATTACACTCTGTTTTTGATTAATCACTCATTCATTTTTCTCTTTAACAGAAACATTTATAAAAACCGCATTTTCTTCTAGATACTGAAATTTATTCCAGGTGAGGTCCTATGCTTTCTCTAGAGCAACGAAAACAGCTTGTGCTTTCTGTTGGCCAAGAAGTGGTAACCGTTGAAGAACTTGAGCAGTTGCTCCAAACCAAGCAAGAATACCATGCGTATGATGGGTTTGAGCCTTCTGGGCAAATGCATCTTGCCCAAGGGATTTTCCGTGCTATCAATGTTAATAAGATGATTGCATCTGGAGCCCGATTTACGATGCTAGTTGCAGATTGGCATGCATGGGCAAACAATAAGCTTGGTGGTGATCTAGCTAAAATTCAAACGACAGGCAAGTATATGATTGAAGTATGGAAAGCATGCGGGATGCAGCTTGATAAGGTTACTTTTGTTTGGGCATCTGATCTTGTTAAAGACAGTACGTATTGGGCGCTTGTTATGAAAGTTGCCATCGCCAATAGTCTTAAGCGTATTGTGCGTACGAGCCAAATCATGGGAAGGTCTGAGTCTGATGCACTCTCAGCAGCCCAAATCCTTTATCCCTGTATGCAAACAGCAGATATTTTTTATTTGGGGGTTGATGTTTGCCAGCTAGGGATGGACCAGCGCAAAGTCAATATGCTTGCACGGGAAATTGCACCCAGTCTTGGCTATCCTAAACCGATTGTTGTTAGCCATCCTATGCTGATGGGACTGCAGGAGCCTCCCAAAGATGCAACCGATGCAGTTG
>JAWAQC010000075.1:867-5007 GCA_038894115.1 Candidatus Woesearchaeota archaeon
TGCCAGGGCCATTGCTATGAAAATGTCAAAATCAAATCCCCAATCAGCAATTTTTATGACAGATACCGCAGAGCAGGTCGAGCAAAAAATCAAGAAAGCATACTGTCCTGAGGGTGTTATTGAAGAAAATCCACTTTTAGCCTATTGTAAATATCTTTTGTTTGAGCGTTTTCCGACCTTGACGATTGTGCGTCCTGAAAAGTATGGCGGCACTGTAACGTTTTCCTCCTATGATGAGCTATGCAGTGCGTATGCTGCAAAACAAATTCATCCCCTTGATCTTAAAGCAGCAGTAGCCAAAGGCATTAATGAATTGCTTGAGCCTGTTCGGCAGCATTTTGCAACCAATCCAAAGGCTAAAGAACTCTTGGCTGCTGTGCAAAGCTATCAGGTCACTCGATAATTGGTTTTAGTTCTTTGTCAGGAGCAAAAGGATTTTTCCTTAAGGTCTTGATTTTCCTTAGGGTCGTGATGTCTTCTTTAGGCTCTTTATTATTTTTTTAGTTTTCCTCTTCTTTTCTAGGGTCGTGATTCTGGATGCTAAAAATATCTTTCTTGCACCTACCCTATTCCTCTCCCTCTCTTATTTCTTGTTTAGGACCTATCAAGAAGAAAATAGTTATATCGCTAACATAAAAAAATAAGAAAAAGATTTTTTGTTGGTTGTTTTTGCTATGCTAATTTTTACTATGCTTAGATAATCTCTACTTCTGTTGGTTGCTGATTTTCCTGGTCAACAAAAAGGATTCCTGTGCGCTTGTTGTCTATTGGTTGCTGGGCAAACGCAATGCTTTTTCCTTTGCGATATGTGCTAAAGCGGATGCTATGGCATTGTGGATTATCACATATGCATTGTTGCTCTACTTTTATATTTTTTAGTGCTGTAAGGATTGCTTGTTGCTGCTTGGGATCTTCCTTTGCTACAATTGTTTTAATCCATGCAATTTCTTGTTTTGTTAATGCTCGTGGAGTTATTGGTTGCATCATGTATCTGTTTTCTTTCTCTCTTATTCTTTTGTTAGGTTTTGGATTTTTTTTGCCTGCCCTGTTAAGATGTATTCTTTTCAGGTTCTAATGAATACATCTTGTTTAGGAGGGGTGTGATAAACGTTCCTAAAATAACTAAGATTGCGCACACCCAAACTAACCGATAATCCCAGTTATCATCACCCCAATTTAGATAAGCTCTAATAATTATGAATACAAGAATTGAAATTAATGCGAGTGTTGTTGATAATGATATTTGGCCAATTTTATTCTTTGGCTCGATAAGTAACAGTAAAGAAGCATGAGCAGTGCTTGCCGCAAGTAGCATAAAAAGGGCAAAAATTAGATATATTTCCCTAAGGCCATATTCAACAAAGTCCCACCAATTTTGAACCATAACGTATAAGAACCCAACAATAGAAAGCATGATTCCAAATACTGCAAATCTCTTGAATTTTCTTTTTTCATATAAGATAAAACAACAATGCCCTGTTAAACTATATCCTATTGCGGCAATAGCGGTCATCGTAGCCGTAGGTTTTAAATATGTACCATTCGTAAATGCGATACTAATAATTCCTATTATTCCAACAACGACAAGAGAAATAATAATTCTCAGTAAAAATTTTTTGTTGTACGTGAAGTTTTATTCAATTGTTTTATTACTTTTTTGTTCCATTTTCTTGTAACGTAATAATGTTGTTCCTTTATATGTTTTTTCTTTTTTGATTCGTTGTTGCTTCCTCCTTGCTATGAAAAACTGCAGACAACCACACATTGCAAGGTACACATCTGTGCTTGGGGATTGTTTCTGCATGCAGAAGCACATTCATTGTATTTGCCGCCCATTGCGGTGCATTGCTCCTGACTTATTCCTTCGCATTCATAGGCTTGACTAATCCAAATGCCCCCATGCCTTTTGCATGTTTCTTGCAGGCTGCTTGCTGTCTTTGGCGTTTCTTCTTGCATAGGTTGCTCTTCTTGCTGTTGCGCGTTTTGCTGGTTTTGGCAAGCAGAAAGCAAGCTTAGAGCAATCAGTAGCAGGAGCATAAGACGTATTGAGTGGTTTTTGCTTTTTTCCATGTTCGTACCTTGATACTTTTTGTTGTACTCTTTTTTTTCTTCATATTCTCTCTTTGTTTTCTTCATTTTTCCTGTTTGTTCTATCTTCTGCTCTTTTTTTTTAGCAGCAACAACAGACTTATTGCAATTCCTAGAAGTGCAATGATAAGCATAAAAATCCAGAGAGTTTGTTCTTGGCTAGCCCAGGATTGATGCTGCATTGTTTGCTGTGCTGTCTGAAAAACCTGTTCTTGCGGTGCTTGAAATGCTGCTGCAGTGGTGTTGTCTATTGTCTGGGCATAACTCAGTGGTTCTTGCATCATTCTTGTGTTTTCAGCAGCATTTGTGCTTAATGCATTTTTCATTGTTGTTGCAACATTCATACTTCCAAACCCTGCTTTTTGTTTAGCTAATGCATAGATGCTTACAATTGCTAATCCTAATGATGCAAACAAGGAAAAAACAACTTTTGTTTCATAGGGGCTTACAATGCGCCTTCCCTTAAAGGTAATTTTGTAGTATTTCCATTTTCTCTCGGTTTCTTCTTTTTTAATAAGGCCTGCAGCTTCAAGCTCGGCAAGATGGTCTTTAATTGTGGGAACAGCCAGCTGCAATCGTGTTGCAAGGTCAGTAAGGGTATGCTCTTTTTCATGCAATGTTTTGAGAATTTCTAGTCTTGTGCTTACTCCCAAGGCCTTGATTGTCTTTCTGTCAAGAACAACTTTGTCAGGGTCTGCGGTTTCAACAGGTTTGCTTTTTTGTGTTTCTTTGGTCATTGGTTTTTCCTTACTATTTTTCTTGTCTTTTAGTAGGACTTAGCTTTTGTGCTGCATTGTTTTATCTTTTTCTTTATCTTTTTCCATTCTGCTTCTTTTATTTTTCTCTTGTTTATTTTTCTCTATTACTTCTTTTCTTGCAGCTATTACCCTTTTTATCTTTATAAACTTTTTTTATTTCTTAGGTTGCTGGCTAATTCTTTGCCTCTTTTTTTTATTTTTTAGCAACAGGTTTTGGAATCATCACGTTTTTTAGAGATTTTTTTTACACTTGGCCTTTATTTTTTTGGTTTCTTATTGTTTTTTTCTTTTATTTTCTGCTGTAGTTTTTTCTTTTTCTCCTAGTTTTTTGTTTTGTATGGAAGTTTCAGAGCATCAATTACGCAGGTTAAGTTTTTTTTTGCTTGTTGGAAGTTTGCTGTTTTTTTTGCTTTTGCTGCTTTTTATGCCTCCCCAATTGCTTTCATCTGCAGTTAGCAGCTCGTTTATCCAAGGTAAAGGTAAAATTGTTTCAATTGAGCCATTACCTGGAGGTCTTTACCAGTATAAACTTGAGAAAAAAATGTATGTCCTTTGTACTGGATTTTATTTTCCGGGTGTTCAAGAAGGAATCATGCTTACCTATGAATCCTTAGGGAACGAATGTTTTATTTATGGATACAAGCTTGGAAAATCTCCTGTTGATTAAGTGCACGTTGCTAGAATCTTGACTGTTTTTTGTATCTTTTCTTGTTTAGCGCTTACTCCTTTTTTTTATGTACGAAGAGCGTACACAGCATATAGAAGAGAAAGAAAAACGTAGAAAAAACGAGGTCTTAAAATTATTGATAAAAAACAATTACTCTAAAAAAAAGGTCAAGAAAAAGAAGAAAAAAAGTAAAAACCGTTTGCTTTTTTAGCCACTTCTTCCAAGCTTGATTACTGTTTTGATTGCAACAACTAGACCTGATGCTGCAACAAATGCATTAAAGTTTGAAAGAATTGAGGTTACAATTTGTGTTCCTGAAGCACCAAGCATCACGCTTAAGGTGTTAAGGCTAAAGCTTGATACAATCATGGTGACAACAGCAGCAAGGTATAATGGCACTTCTTTTTCCGAGACATTAAAAAATCCAACTGCCAAACCCATAAAGAAGAGCACTGCTGGGAACCAGATGATTTCCAAAAACCCAGTTAAAATTGCAATTACCAAGCCGACAACAAAAGCCCATTTTCCTAAGGTAGATGTTTTATCTTTCATTACTTCTTTCATTTTTACTATCCCCCTTTATTTTTTTACTTAAAATATTTTTTAAAGGTTTTTTAGGTCATAAAT
>JAWAQC010000076.1:0-4986 GCA_038894115.1 Candidatus Woesearchaeota archaeon
GAGATTATGCTCCTTGTAATAATTATTACCATCAAACAAAACAATATTCTTCTACCCATTATTTTTTTTAGTGCAGTAATCGAAGAACTCATACGAAACCTACCCTTACTTGTAGCAGTAAGAGAAAAACAAGTTTCGTTACCAAAAGCAATAGGGTATGCCTTTGCAGTAGGGTTTGGATTTTTTGCAGCCGAAAAATTACTGCTCTTACTTAGCATTGCACCCTTTGCACAAGCCTACCATGTTTTACAACTAGGGTATCTGATTGCACCACTGCTCTTGCATTGTTTGCTTGGTGTCCTCTTTGTAGTAATACTGCGCCAAACCAAAAGTGCAGTGTTTGCAAATAGCATTGCAATCCTAGCGCATACCCTCATCAATTACACGTTTTTTAGTGCGTTGTAAAGCAACGAGAACAGAAAAGGATGGAAAGAAGAGCAATAGCAAACAAAAACAAATAAGACCTGCTACCTGTGTGAAACAAAAGCACACTCTAAACAACAGGGAAAAACCATGCTGCCAATAACAAAAAAAATATTCAAGGATTTAGCAAGAGAAAAGACGTTTGGATTAGCAGTATTTTTACAAATTATTCTTATTTTGTCCATGACCATCCTGCTCAATTATACCATCTTATTTTACAATCCTGAACTTACCCTTAAACAACCACTACGCATTGGGCTTGAACAGCAAACACCTGTAAGCAAGTACCTGGAAAAAGAAACAAAAGCAAAAGTGCTGTATTACCCCACTGCCCAAGAAGGGCTTGCTGCATTTTCCCAAGGTGAACTTGATGTATGGATTGAAGAAAAACAAAGTAACAACCAAACCTATCTTGAAGTGTATGTTCCTGAAGACCAGCTTAAAAGTGTGGTTGCGCTTTCTGTGCTAAAACAACCGCTTGAAGAATATGAAATAAAACAATACAAACAATTATACCCTCAAGAAAAGATCATTTCGTTAGACACAATAGCGCAACAATCAGCACAACGAAAAGGTGCAGAAAAATTGTTTGAAATTTTGTATGGACTGCTCCTTCCTTTTTTGCTCTTAGTGCCAATCTTTCTTGTAGGAACCCTGGTGATTGATGTGCTTGCAGAAGAATGGGAAACCAAACGCATTATCCTGATTAAAACCAGCACGACACTTTCAACCTATCTTAGCCAAGTCATCATTGCAGGCATTGCATTGATTGCAGTGCAAATCCTGTTGTGGGTTGGCATTTTGCTCCTTCGAGGCATTGTATTAGCAAATGGAATACTGCTTGCAGCATACCTGCTGTTGTTTTCATTAATTATCTTATTTGCAGCTGCAATCATTGCACTCCAGTACAAAAAAAAAGCACAAGCACAGATGGTCTATGCTGTGGTTGTTGTGTTTTTTACTGCAATAACTAACCTGACGTTATTTGCACCTGTAAACACAATTGTTCATATTATCCGAGGGATTGTACCAATTAACCTTTGGATTTTTGCAGTTGCGGGGGCGCTTCTTCTTGTTGAAGCAATCATACTTGCAAAAAAAATTCAAAAAGAAGAGGGAGAATCAAGCTAAAAATAATGCAGCAAAAAACAAAAAAAGCAAAGCATCTTAATAATCTAATAAATCTTTTTGTTTTCGCAACTGGACATGTTTTGAGGTAGGGACAAACGCGTGCTTTTTGTGAGGGTCGTTTTGTTGTGGATCACGATGCGCAAAAACAGAAGGTTGCTCGATGACAAGTTTTCGCTTTTCTTTGTCATCTGCTTCTAATTTAAGCTGCACTGCTTTTGCGCGCTCAATGACAGGCAAAGGAACACCCGCTAATGCAGCAACGTGGATTCCATAACTTTTGTCTGTTCCTCCATGGACAATTTTGCGAAGAAAATAAATTTGGTGTTCATCTTCAGCAACAGCAATATTAAAATTGACAATTCCTTGATGCTCTCGTTCAAGGTCATTGAGCAGGTGGTAATGGGTAGCAAAGAGGGTTTTTGCTTTAATGGTTGTTGCAATGTATTCAGCAGTGCTCCACGCAAGGGCAATGCCATCAAACGTGCTCGTTCCCCTGCCAATTTCATCAAGGATAATTAAGCTGCGGTTTGTTGCATGGTGCAAGATAAAAGCAACCTCTGTCATTTCAACCATAAACGTACTTTGCCCATGGGCAAGGTCATCATAAGCACCTACTCGAGTAAAAATCCTATCCAGGATTCCTATCTTTGCAAACGAGGCAGGCACATACGAGCCAAGATGGGCAAGCAAGGCAATCAATGCAATTTGACGCATATAGGTTGATTTACCAGCCATGTTTGGCCCTGTAATAATCATCATCCGTTCTTGCTCTGTCAACTTGCAATCATTGGCAACAAAAACATCAACTAGTTGCTCCAGCACAGGATGGCGGCCATCCTTAACAATAAAATCATATCCCTCATGGAGGTAGGGTTTGGTATAATGATGGTGATGGGCAACATGGCTTAGTGAAAGCAAAACATCAAGTAAAGCGATTGCTTTGGCAGCACCTTGCAATGCTTTGGTGTGTGCAGCTATGTCTTGCAATAAAGTTCCATAGAGGGTTTTTTCAAGCTGGAGTGCCTGTTCTTCAGCATGCAATATTTTTTCTTCAAGCTCTTTAAGTTCTTGAGTAACATAGCGTTCAGCATTTGCCTGGGTTTGCTTGCGCAAATAATGAGAAGGCACTTGGTTGACATATTTTTTGCTGATTTCAAGATAATAACCAAAAACACGGTTGTAGCCAATTTTTAGGGTTTTTATGCCTGTTGCTTCTTTTTCCCGCTCTTCTAAGGACAAAAGAATGTGCCTTGCATTGCTGCGCAGATGCCTTAACTCATCAAGGGACAGAGAGTATCCTTCCAAAAAAATATTCCCTTCACGAAGATGGGCTGGCGCTTGGGGATCAATTGCTTGGGTAATCTGCTGGTGTATTTGGGTTAAAGCATTAAGGTCTTTTTCAGGAATCACAAGATTGTGATATAACGTATTTGGAATTTCAGATAACGGCTGAAGGTGTTGCTGCACGAAGGGGAGCAACCCTAGAGAATCTGCTAAAACAAGCAAATCTTTTGGGGTAGCACTACCATAAGTAATTCTGCTGCTAAGGCGTTCAATGTCCTTGACTCGAGTCAAAAGACTTCGTAGCTCATCACGAATGGCCTGATGCTCAACAAAAAATTCAACAGTGTTTAAGCGCTGCATAAGAAGGGGTAAAGAAGTTAATGGCTGGCAAATCCACTCTCGCAAAAGCCTTGCACCCATAGGGGTTTTGGTATGGTCAAGCACACCGAGCAAGCTTCCTTTTTTTTCTTTGGTAAGAATATGCTGCACAAGCTCAAGATTCCTAATGGTTGCCTCATCTAAAGGCATGATGACATCCTGGTTTTTAATACTAATCGTGATTAAATGAGACAACATTTTTCGTTGGGTCTCTTTAATGTATCCTAAGATACCACCTGCAGCAAGAGATTGTGAAGTGGTTAAATGCAAAGAAGGCAATGCATGCCTGCCAAATTGCTCTTGCAGGATTTGCTGGGCAAAAGGCAAAGAAAATTCATGGGCAGGCCTTTGGCGCAGTAAAAATCCTTGCAATGCTTGCAGCAGGGTTTGTGTAGCCTGATGCATTTCAAAAGAACTTGGATAAAGAATTTCTGAGGGCATTATTTGCTTGATTTGGGTAAGACAATCTTCCTCATTTTTGCAATCCATAACAAAAAAGGAACCTGTAGAAATATCAGCAGCAGCTAATGAAAACAGACCATCAATAGCAGCAAGAGCAGCAAGATAATTGGTTTTTTCTTCTGATAAAAAACGGTCTTCAAAAAGCGTTCCTGGTGTAACAATGCGCACTAAATCACGTTTTACAAGACCTTTTGCTTTTTTAGGGTCTTCAACCTGGTCAACTAATGCTACAGCATACCCTTTTTTAATAAGCTTGCCAAGGTATTGGTCAAGTGCATGGTAGGGAATTCCTGCTAAAGGAGCTTTTTTTTCATCTTTTCCCCTTGAGGTTAGCACAATGTCAAGCTCAGCTGAAACAATTTTTGCATCATCATAAAAGGTTTCATAAAAATCACCCATACGAAAAAAAAGTAGGCAATGGGGATATTTTGTTTTAAAATACATATATTGATGCATTGCTGGAGTTAAAGAAGGAAGATTTTGCTGGTCTTGAATATTTGATTTATCTTTCATCTGTGATTTCATTGCTTGTTTTTTAAGTGCATCTAAGGGACCAACTTGAGAGGATGAAACAGGTAAAAAAAAAGATTGCGGCTGTTTTGGCTCTTGCGAAGGATTATCCATAAAGATAAGAGTGAAAATGATGATTTCTTATATACTTTTTCCTAAATTTTTTCCTTTTTCCTAAATCGAATGAAGATTGTTATAGATAGGATCTTATACCAAAAACTAAAGAATAAAGGGATATGATTTAAGGGATATGGTTTAAACCAAAGAGAAAAAAGTGAAAAGAAGAACCAAAAGAAAAAAGAACAGAGAAAGAAAAAGATAAAGGAAAAAAAGCAAAAAAAGGAACATGCAAGGATACGTCAAGTCAAAAGTGCATAGAAAAAAAATATTTTGCTAATAAAAAATTTATAAAAGATATCCAAAAAAACAAAGTTTATAAACAAGTAAAAGATTAAAAAAAGAAAAAAAATAGTTTTAAGTAGATTTTTATTTGTTAAATGGTAGTAAAAAGTTGTTAGTAAAAATTAAGGTTAAAAAAACAAGAAAAATCGAGTTAATTGAGTTCAACTAAAAATAAATTATAAATAAAAAAGAGATAAAAGATAAACAAAAATTATTAATAATGATTATTAAAAATATACTTTTTTAATAGGGATTTCATAAAATATATTTTTCGAAAAGACCTGACTTCTCTAACTTTTTCTTAAAATTCGATAGATGTTTTTCTGTTTCTTGTGATGGTAATACTTTAATCAAAGGTAGGAATGGATCCTCTTTATTAGGTATGCTTAAAATATC
>JAWAQC010000077.1:0-4955 GCA_038894115.1 Candidatus Woesearchaeota archaeon
CAAACACAAAACACGAGCATCAGCATACCCACAACCTTGATGCACAACAACAGCAACAAAAACCACCTCAAGAAGCTCCCAAACCGGAACTCCAGAAAAAAGAAGGTGCAGGAACAACAGCACGATGGTTTAAAAAACACAAGCGCCTAATCCTGCGCATCACAATAGCACTGCTTTTGCTTTTTGCTCTTGGCTATGCTGTTTTCGTTGCCTATAGCTTTTGGATTTCAACAGGGCTTGATTTAGTCCTGTACCTTACCCCTTATGATGTTTCAAAATCATTAGAGAATGGACAAAACACGACCGTGCACTTAAACCTAGAGACCAATGCACGATTCTTTTGCACCACTGCCTGCATTGCACAATTCATTGACCTTGCCAAAAATAAAACCCTTGAAAACCAATCTTTTACCCTTCAGTCTGGAGATCAAAAAGTGCTGTCCTACAGACTGGTTGCACCACGAATTGGGTTTGGACAACAGCTTTACCTTGTAAAAGTAACCTGCCAAAACCAACAAACAGTGCTATGCCAAACCAGCGGCAAACCCACGACAGAAGTAAGGCTCATTCACCTTGAATACCAACCCAGCACCACGACCCTTGCTGCGATTGACGAAATTAAAAAAGATTTGCATGGCCTAACCCTTGCACTCCAAGAAACCAGCAAACAACTTCAGTATGCCCGTCAATTAACAAACAAAATTCCAGCATCATTCCAACTGTTGCCTGCATACCAAGAGCGCCTAGCCAAAGCAGAAACATCCCTCTCCGAGCTAACCCAACTGCTGGCATTAGATATTGAACTCTACAACAATCAAGAATACGAACTGCTTCGTAAAACCTATAGCAAAGAAAAATACGCTTCCCTTCAACTCCTTGCATCAAGCATTGAACAGCTAACCCACGAGCTTCGTGACGAGCTAGAAACCTATAACAAAATTATCACCCAATTTACTGCAATCACGAATCTAACAACGGTTGATCTTCTTGCCAAAACCTCATCGACGTTGCCACGCTCATTTGTCTATGCCAACGAACTTGCAACACGACTGCAAACCCAATATGAACGCGAGCAAATCCAGCACCTCTTGACTGCAACCTCTATCCAAGTCAAGCTTGACCTGGCAACTGCAGTGCACGAGATGACGCAACATACCCAGCAGGCATATGTTACCCTCCAGCAATGGAACGCACGTTTATGCGCAGCATACCCTTCCTCCAATACTTCTATCATCAAGAAAAACAATACGCTGGCGCTTTCGCAATCACTACATTGTCCTGCCATGGATGCGCTTGACAGCCAGCTCTTTGAAATTCCTAAGCCAGTACACGATGCTGATGGCCAAGAACAAGAAAACAACAATGAACAAACCAACAATGCACATGCCTTCCCTACAACACAAACGCTTGCAGAAACAGATCTGACACTAATGGCAAGCAACCACTTTATTGAAGAGTATCAACGCAAAACCACTGCAATCCTTGCAACGCACCTTCACCTCCTGGCAAATGCATCAGCACAGGCATGCAGGCATACCACACGACAAGGATTGCAAGCAATGCGACAGGAAGCCTATAAGGCATATCTTTACCATCTTGCAAAACAGTATGAAATTGCAGTAAGCACGGCTAAAGTACCGGCAAGCTCCCAAACAAATAAAAATGCTTCGGCATCAACAAGCTCTAGCGCATCAAGTCCCTTGCTACCACCACTGCAGAGCTTGGAATCACAACTCAAGGTAAAAACCAATCTCAGTGCGTACCTGATAAACGCAACAACACTCCAATCCCTTGAAACAATGAGGCCACTGTGGGACCAATGGACAATAACAGCTGCTGCAGCGTACCACTACCATCACCAAAAAATAAAGGGTGACACTGCTGCAGCACAGTATAGAACACTTAACCAACAGATTGCTACTTATAATACAAAACTGCTTGAAACCACACCTAGAGCATCCCCACAAAAAGAATTAGCAACAGCAAGAACACCTGAGCAACAAATGCAAACCCCACAGCATCAGCAATCCGAGGTCTTGAAGTATGCACAAGGAGCATATGAAGTGCTCAATATCCTTAGAAAAAGTGAATTGTTCTGGCCAAATGCAGAGACAATTGCGCTGGTTGGAAAGCACGAGCTTGCATTCCTCACAGGGGTTTTGTCACAAGATGAAACTGCAAGGGATCAAAACGATGACCATCACACACAACCCAATAGCACACAAGCAAGTCCAAATGCATCACAAGCACAGCAGCAACCCATGCCTCCTTTATTACCCATCGAACAGTTTGCAATTCCTTCACTTTCACAACAACCATCACCAGAACCCTTCTTATCAACACTCATACTTGACCCCCTAGGGTATGGACTTTACTTTGAACTCAATGCTCCAACACCCACCCCATGCCCTAACACTGACGCACGCTATACCTGGTATCAAGAAACCTACCTCCAACCCCTTGCAAGCCACAACCTTACACCAATCAATCTCACCCTTGATCCTGTGACAATAAACCAAACGTTTACATTCATAGAACCATCACCAATGTGCTGTATTTATGGGAAATGCAAGCCGTGTTGCGCTGGAGCAAGCTGCTCAACAGACCCACTGACCTATCCAGTAATTTTCCTCCATGGTCATGCGTTTAATGCCAGAGCATCGCCTAAGTATTCATTAGAGGCTTTTAATAAAATCCAAGCACAGCTTGAAAAGCAAGGATTTATCAATGGTGGATTTGTAAGCCTGCTGGTCCCTGCTGACGAAGTAAAACCCTGGGGATTTGCAGCCTACCCAGCAACCTTTAAAGCAACCTATTATTTTGACGTAACGTTTACAGGCGAAGGATACACGCTCGTACCTAAAAAAAGTGAAAGCATTGAAGTGTATGCACTGCGACTGCGCACGATTATCGACTATGTCAAGAAAAAAACAGGAAAAGAAAAAGTAAATATTGTTGCCCATTCAATGGGAGGGCTTGTTGCAAGGCGATATCTGCAAGTGTTTGGTGAGCAGGATGTCAATACGATTATCATGATTGGAACACCGCAACAAGGAATTCGTGGACCCATTGAGACATTTTGCCCTCTTTTTGGTGAAAAACGCGAATGTGAAGAAATGGCTGCAGGCAGCACCTTCCTTAACAAGCTCAACGATCCTCGGCTGCAACCCAAACAAACAAAACTCATGACCATTATCGGCACAGGCTGCACGATGGGAAGCCAGGATGGTGATGGGATTGTCCTTACCAGTGATGCAATGCTTCCCAATGCCAAGGAATATCGAATTGTAGGAAGTTGTGATGGCACAACAACATTACATACCGAGATGCTTGATACTAGCAAATATCCTGAAGTTGTGGAATATGTGTTAGAAGCATTACAAAACTAAAGAAGCATCCATCAAACCAAATAGAAAAACAAGAAAAATAAGAGAACCATACCCTTCAAAAAAAAGATGAAAAAGAAGGGAGAAAAAAGGAAAAAAATCCACGGCCCATCTCAAAAAAATGGCAACGGTCAGTTTTATTACCCAAGGATGCTCTGCAAACTACGCAGATACAGAAATGATGATGGGGATTTTAGAAGAGGCAGGCTACCAGATCTGTGATGACCCTGCCCAAGCAGAGGTAGTGGTGTTTAATACCTGCACGGTCAAAGGGCCTACTGAAGCATTTTTTAAAAAAACCTTGGAAACGCTTCGCATGCAAAAAAAAAAAATTGTGCTGACAGGCTGCATACCGCAAGCTGAAAAAAACCTCTCCCAGTATGCTGACTGCTCCCTTCTTGGACCAAGCCAAATCAGGCATATTGCAACTGTTGTCAAAGAAACGCTTGAAGGCAGACCGGTGATCAACCTTGTACGCTCGTATGACCCAAAAATAGACCTACCAAAAGTGCGAAAAAACCCCCTGATTGAAATTACCCAAATTGCAACAGGATGCACAGATGCGTGCGCCTATTGCAAAACAAAGCATGCACGAGGAGGAATCCGTTCTACCCCACCAGAGCTACTTGTTGCCAGTATTAGAGAAGCACTTGCGCAAGGCGTCCGTGAAATCTGGCTTACCTCACAGGATAATGGAGCATATGGCAAGGACCTAAAAACCAACCTGGTTGTATTGCTTAGAAAAATCCTTGAAATAAAGAAACCATTTAAACTACGAATCGGGATGGCAAATCCGAACCATTTGCTGCCAATACATGATGAACTACTCTGGCTCATGAAAGACGACCATCGACTCTTTCATTTTTTACATATTCCAGTCCAATCAGGAAGCAATGCAGTGCTAAGTGCAATGCAACGTGCATACCGTGTTGAGGAGTATGTATTCCTGTACCGAAGAATAAAAGAAGAACTCCCTGCCTGCACCATTGCAACGGATGTCATTTGTGGATATCCAACAGAGACAGAAGAAGATCATCAAAAAACACTGGAAATGCTAAAAACCTACCCTCCTGAAGTGCTAAACATCTCCAAATTTTGGCCGCGTCCTGATACACCTGCTGCTTCCTTAAAACAACTTCCCGGCAAAGTGGTCAAACGACGGACAAAAGAAGTTGCAGAGCTGTATGCACAGCTTGCAGAAGAAAAAAATAAGGCATGGATTGGATGGGAAGGAGAGGCGATTGTGGATGAAATCAGCCCGCAACAAACGTTTGTGGCACGCAACCAATCCTACCGACCGATTGTACTTCAATCGACTCTAGACCTTTTTGGCAAAAAAGTTAAAGTGAGAATTCATAGCGCATCCATCCACGATTTGCGAGGCTACTTGCTCGATGAATTAGGAGATGCATAAGCTAAAGAGGTATAAAAAAAGAAGACAGAAAAGTACAACCATTCAGCGAAAAAACGTTTTAATAATAAGGTGCTTATTGGGGGTTAATCGTCGAGAATAGATTTCATGAGTGTAAGAAAAGTATTGTTTTCGTGATTTTGAATCAAGGGTGTGGT
>JAWAQC010000078.1:0-4947 GCA_038894115.1 Candidatus Woesearchaeota archaeon
TCTGCTGCGGCTTTTGACATCGCCTCCACAAAAATATATCCGCGCATCCCGTGAGGTCTAATGACTGCAGTAACATCAAGCCCTTTTTTATTCACATTACTTACTAAAAAGTCCATCACTTGGTCTTCTCGGTTAGCAGTAGTACGCAGGACATAGAGTTTTGCTGTTTCTTCCATTCTATTCAACTCCTTCACTTTCTTCTTGGTGTATGCTCTTTGATTTTAGTGTTTTGGGACAATTATCCTTCTTTTCTTATTGTCCTTATTTTAAATTCGTGAGATATACTTTAATCAGGAAAATTAAAAAGCCAATTGCACCGATGAGTAAAATCCCTAGCCCAGAAACTTTCGTGATTGCTTTAAATTCTTCCATGGTGGGTTTTTTTGTGATTCGCAACACCCTGACACATTCTTCAATAAAACGCTTGAATCGTTCCATTGCCATACCACACTACACCTTTTTTCTCTTTTTTTTACCCTCTTTGGCTTTGGTATTCTGTTCTATCCTTTGGGTTGTAAGAGAGGGAACACCATTGTTTTTATCGGACAAATTCAATCCCTAAATCCCGTTCAATTTCAGACCTTCGTTTGTCAGACAGTTTTACAGTTTTGCCGAAAATTTGGGTCGATTTAACCCCAGTCACAATTAAAATTGTCCGAATAATGCCTTCCATATCTTCTTGTATTTGGGCACCCCAGATTACTTTTGCGTCTTCAGAGAGTTTTAGGGAAACTTCCTCAACAACACGTTTTGCTTCTTGCAGGGTCATGTCTGGACCGCCAACAACATTAATTAATGCCCCTGTTGCGCCGCTAATATCAACATCAAGCAGCGGATTTTCAATTGCTTTTCGCACAGATTCTTGGGCACGATTGTCAGTATCAGATTCACCTACTCCAATTAATGAGACGCCGCCTTCCTGCATGACTGCTTTAATGTCTGCAAAATCAAGGTTGACAAGCCCTGTTTTGGTAACCATCTCTGCAATGCCTTTGACTGCATTGGTTAAAATTTCGTCAGCAACTTTAAAGGCGGTATTGAGTGGCAAATCTGGTGCAAGCTCAAGCAATTTGTCATTGGGGATGACAATCAAGGTGTCAACAATCTGTTCAAGCCGTTCAAGGCCATAAATAGCATTGGCATATCGCCGGTTTCCTTCCATTTCAAACGGCAAGGTGACAATTGCAATCGTCAATGCTCCTAGTTTTTTTGCAACTTCAGCAACAATGGGTGCAGAGCCAGTGCCTGTACCACCACCTAAGCCGCAGGTAATAAAGACCATGTCACTACGGTCAATTGCATCTTTAATTTGTTTTTCAGATTCTTTTGCAGCAGCTTCACCTTTTTTAGGGTCAGAGCCTGCCCCAAGTCCTCTAGTAACATCACGGCCAATCAGGATTTTTTTGTCTGCGTTGGTATACAGCAGGTCTTGGGCGTCCGTATTAATGGCAATGGTTTCAGCGCCCACGACCCCAACCTCAGAAATGCGGTTGATGGTATTATTGCCAGCGCCTCCACATCCAACAACTTTAATCGTGGTGCGTTGTGCTTGCAAAAGCTCTTCAAGCTCAGCATCAATGCTGGCACGCTGGTAACTTTGTGAAGGTTTTTCTACCTGTTTTGGATTGTAATGGGTTTGCCTTGCCTGCTGGTAAGGCTGAGGGTATGTGCTTTGCAGTTGGGGTTCTTTTTGGGGTTCCATGGTCCTTCTCATTAAACCAAAGAGATATTTAAATGTTTTTCAATAAATCCCCTTCTTAAAGGAGTGTTTTTACTTTTTTAGAGGTTTTTTCTGTTGTGGCTTTTTTTCAGAGGGTTGTTGGCTGTTTTCTTGCAGTTGGTCTTGCACAGCGTTGGTGTTTTCTTTACGTTCAGCTTTTTTTTGCATTCCCTCTGCTTGTTGCTGCATGTCCTGCTGTTTTTCTAGGTTGGTTTTTTGTTCATCGTCTTGCTTTCCTATGTTTTCATTTGTTTTTCTTTCAGGGTTTTGAAACGTAAATGCTTTGCCAGCCATGCGGGAAAATTCTTTTTGTGCAAGCTCAAGCAGCTCCTTTGGCATCGGCTGCTTGAAGGTAACTGTTGTTCCTTCAAGGGTAAAGGCAAGGTTCCTTCCAAAAAGCAGGGAAAAAAACCCTTTAAGTTTTTGCTCATCGTCTTCAATTATTTTTTCGACAGTCACTTCATAATCCACGGCTTTTCCTGCAAGGGGGTGGTTAAAATCAACAATGACTCTTCCTCCTGATGCAGATTTTACAGTACCATGCATACCATCAACATTGACCCGCAATCCTGGATAAGGTTTGATCTGATGTTTGGTAAATTTTGAGATAGCGATTAATTGGATAAGTTTAGGATTTTTCTTGCCAAAACTTTCTTCAGGAGAAAGGTGCAATTTAAAATATTCACCAGGTTTTCTTCCTATTAGTGCATGGTCCAATGCTCCCAAAATTTGATTTTCACCAACACAAATAATCACAGGACCAAACTGCATTTGTTCTTTGCTGATTCCAGCTTCTCTTGCAATTTTTTCATAGGTGGTATCAAACACTTCTCCAGTATCATGCAGTTTTCCCGTATACTGAATTGCAACAAAATCGCCTTTTTGAATCATAGTATTCACCAAACCATTTCTTTGCCAAAAACCTTTCCCAAATCCCTTCGTTTCTTTGTTATTTATCATCCCCTAATTCTAAACTTATTAGCTCATTAGCTCATCATTATTCCAAATTAACCTTCTGTATGTTTACTTCTTATTTTTTTCTCTTGTGTATTTTCCAGAGCAAAACTAAATATTGTTTTGCTCTTTTGCAACTACTTTTTTACAAAATCCTTGCCAAACTAGCTTAGATAAAAAAACAGCAGAAGCAATCCTTTTAGGGCATTCTTTTTTCTTTATAAAGGTTTTTATTTTCGGTTTTTAAGGGGCTTTTTTTATGACCTTGGTTCATAGAGCCTAAATTTGTGTTTTTCTTTTATTCTTCTTTTATTCTGTTTCTCTTTTATTTTCCTTAGCACCCAGTATCATCTGCAAAAAAAACTGTTTTTACCTTAAACGTTTTCTTAAGCAATGCTCCAAGTGCCAAAACCCCATATCGTTCTGTTGCATAGTGCCCTGCAAAAATAATCCCAATTCCTAAATCCTGGGCAGCAATAACTGCTTGGTGCGATTGCTCACCTGTTAGCAGCACATCACAACCTTCTTCCCAAGCTTGTTGCACTGCAAAACCTCCTCCTCCTGAAACAATTGCAACCTTACGAATGCTATGGCTATCACCTAAATTTCCTTTAACAAGAGGGGTTGGAGTAATTTGTTTTACTTGCTTTAGAAACAACGCATACGGTACAGGAGCAGTGTATTCTCCTTTAATTCCCCACATAATGGTATGGTAGTATCCAAATGGTTTTTGTTTATGAAGGCCAAGCAAGGATGCAATTTGCGCGTTATTTCCATAGACAGGATGGGCATCAAGCGGAGCATGGGCAGCATAAAGCCCAATGCCTGCTGCAAGAAAACCATTAACAAGCTGATAATTTCTTCCTGTTATGGTTGCAAGCGAGGTATTCCAGCTAATTCCGTGATGTACAAGAACTAATTGTGCTTTTGCAGCTTTTGCAGCAGCAAGGGTGCGCAATGAAGCATCAACTGCAAGCAGCACAGAGGTAATTGGCTGCTTATGCTGGATTTGCAACCCATTATGGGAACTGTCTTCTTTAAACTGATCAATCTTTAGGATTTTATTTAAAAATCCAATGATGCTATCTTTTGGCAACGTCATTTGCCCTCCATCTTTACTTTATTTTCCACAACAGCATGTTGAATAAAATTTTAATGCCGTCAATCACTGTTGTTCCTTTGTACGCTTCATGATAGATTGTTGGGATTGGCACAAGCGCGTAGGAAAGCCCTGCTTTTGCTGTTTTTGCAATCATTTCTGATTCTACACTATACTTGGTTGATTGCCATTGAATTTTTGGGTAAACAGAAGCTTTCATTGCCCTAAACCCGCATTGGGTGTCTGGGATAGAAATGCCATAGAGCAACCAGACAAAAAAATTAAGCCCTTTATTGCCCAGCCTAAATACTAAAGGCATAGTTTTGCTATATGTCCTGTATCCAAACACAATGTCAGCATTTTTAAGCGCTTTAAGAAATTTAGGAATGTCGGTTGCTTGGTGCTGCAAATCTGCATCCATCAGCACAAGATAGTCTGGTGCAAGGGATGCGCGTGCATATTCTATGCCTGTCGTAAGGGTTGCTCCTTTCCCAAGGTTAATGACGTGGCTAAGCACATGCAATTTTTTTTTGCATTCAGATGATTGCCTGCGCAATGCAAGCACCTTAGAAAGGGTTGCATCCACAGAGCCGTCATTGACGACCACAATCGCATCTGCATACGGCAGTGCATTGCTAACAGCAGTGGCTATGGTTTTTTGCTCATTATATGCCGGAATGATAACTACCACGTTTTGCTGCGGACTTTTTGCTACGTTGGTTTCTGTTGTTTTTTGCTTTGCTGGTTTTTCTTGGTGTTGCTTTTCCATTGTATTTCTCAGACGATTTCTTGCCCTTGTTTTCTTGCTTAGGGGCGGCACCGGGGCTTATGCAGGAGCTTCCCTGCTCGCTGATTCGACCGCTGGCGCGATCTCGATCAGAGCTTGGCTAGAGCAAAATGACAACGGCCTTCCTGATCCGGGAGAGCCGGCGGTCAGTGGGTTGCATGCCCGCGTGACCAAAGCTACAGGAGGGCTTGCTTCTTTATGTGAGACGGGGGATTCCGGGGTCTGCCACGTGAACTCGTTGGAGCCGGGCACCTACTATATACTGGTAGAGGCCCCCAGCGGCTTACGGATCGTAGTGCCTTACGTGGGTTCGGCAGTGGAGCTGATTGAGGTTGTGCAGCCCGGCCAGACGACGGCTGTGTTTATTGGCCTGCAGGCCGTTGCGCC
>JAWAQC010000079.1:0-4878 GCA_038894115.1 Candidatus Woesearchaeota archaeon
TAAACAAATAATATCAGGTTTTTCTCTTTTTAATGGCAAAAGGTAGTCGTTTTCATCACCAATGATCACTTTTGTAACATAAGGTTTAATTGCGTTTGCTCTGGTTTGCTGGTCCTGAATTGGTTTTTTTCCTTTTTCTTTTTCTGCATTGGCATCAGTTGCAAGCACTGCAATTAGCTTATTTCCATACGTTTTTGCTTCTTTAAGCATAGCCAGGTGGCCTTGATGCAAAAGGTCAAAAACCCCAAAAACCATAACCGTGCCTTTTTTAGTTTTTTTCACCATCGTTTTGCCATAGGTGTTGCTATATTAGATTAACTATGCTAATTTTTTAGCAGCTAGTTTTTTAGCGTTTTTATTTTTTATTATTTTTGGCAGAACACGAATAACACAAAAGCCTAGGGGAAAAGGAAACATTTTAAGCAAACCAGCAAAATAATACAAAAGTATACGATAGGAAATACTTACTTTTTTATGACTCTATTTTTTCATGACTCTATTCATTAAACTGTTGATTTTCATTAAACTGTTGATTACTAACTGTTACGTACTCTACATTTTTTATTATCTTATAGATTAAAACCGTACTTCATTAAATAAACAAAGGGAACTTAAAGAAATAACAGGGAGTTTAGCTCCGAATGCTTGTAGCTCTGAAATGTTCTACGATAACGATTTAATCAATTTGCGCGTATAAGGAAAGCCTATAATACCCCACTTGTTCTGAACTTATACGCAAGGGATAATCATCGGTGGTAATGTTCCTAATCGTATACAGAAGCTGCTCACCTTGGCTAGTTCCTGAAGTAAGACAATGCTCGAAAAAATAGCAGTAATCAACAAAACTCGTGTTTTTATATTGGTATCTGCCACCTACATATACTTTAAACCCTTGGTCCTCATGAATAAATGATTCAAGTCCACAACATTCAGTCAAAGAAATCCCATCTTTTAGCGATGGGTTTTCTTGGGTATTTGCTAACCGCTGTAAATAGCTTAACCCTTTTTTTCCATACACTGAAGGAATATAGGTTTTTTCTTTGATATGCAAGCTAACATTTTTATGGTCCCATTGTGTGAATCGAGATGGTTTATAGGTTCGATAGACAGGTATTCCAGAACCTTGTTTAGTATTAAAATAGTAGAACGTGTCATTAAGGCCAATAATAGATGTGGTAACATTAATACTTCGATGGCGTTTCCAAACAGCTGCAGGTGATTGGTTTAGAATTAAAGTATAATTAATTTGCGCACTAATCGCAAAAGGCCCAGTGGTATTTGACTGAAAAATACTGATCCCAGTAATAACAATCGTTAAATTTTGATTTGCAGTAAGGTTTACTAATGTGCTGATAAGCTCAAGACGTTCCTGCAGTGTATTATTTTTAAGAATGTGAATATTCCCATATTCCCGAGCAGAAATATCCTGACCATCAATTGAATTATTGAGCATTAACTCTTTAATATCATTCCTTGCTTTTTGGATACTAGGAGCTGGTGCATCATTGACCCTTACAAGATATTGGGTATATGCAATCAAGCTTCTTTTAAGTGATTCTTTGGCTGCGTTTGGAATAAAATCATTCTCAACCATTAGGATTGTTCGTTCATAACTTGTAAGCAAGGTAACGGTTTTTGGCATTGCAAGAAATTGCGGTTCACCTAATTGGGGCTTAAAAAAAAAGATGAGCATAACCATGAGCATCATGGCTAAAAGACTAAAGAAAACTGCTTTTTTTCCTTTTGCTTTTTCCATGGTAATGTGTCGTTCTAAATTATTCTTTTTTTCAGCATACTCTTGCATTGTAGTACTCTTACATTTTAGCAAACCGATTTTATGGGTTTTTTGAATGATAGGAAGTATAATTGATCATTAATTGATCATTAACAATTGCTTAGGAAATGTGAGATTGGAAATTGTTATTCCAAATGCACGTTTTTGTACGATTAGGCTTGCAAAGTTTTTGTTCATGGTTTTGATAACCCCATTCATACTTTACTGCATTTGCTAGGGGAGTTATTGCCAAACTCGAACCTCAATGATATAAGGTCCATAAAATTCAGTGTCATTGTAAAGGCCACTAACGATAGTTTTTGATGAAAACAAGGTTTTTGCTTTGTTTTCATCAGTTTTTGACAGCGAGCTTGCACCAGACCAAGTAAATAGTTCAAGAGAAGTGCTTGGGTCATAAGGGTCATAGGCTAAAGGATCAGGATACAATAAAATTTTCATCGCATACTGCTCTGTAATCATCTTTTTTGAAATATCTGTAGTAAAGTTAACAATACTTTCATTAAGGCAGTAGGAGCACCCTTTGGTATAGCGATAGTAAAATTCAGCGATTTGAGTAAAAATAGTATTTTCTTTTCTGGTAATATTATGGTCTTCAAGGTAACGTTTTACATACGGCAGAGCATACGGATTAAGGTCTGCAATGGTTGTTGTTGCAAATAACCCTTGAATATCAGAAGTGTAAGATACTGCTTGAGCCTTAGGAACTTCATAACTATAATAAGCAAAAAAGACAAAAACGCCAATGAGCAAAACACTCATAGCAATAAATACATCAATCGTAAAAAACATTGCTTTCTTTTTCATGGTGTTGTGAGATCAACTTCCTTCTTTGCACAGCTTTTTGATAAAGCGCTCTTTTTTTATTTTTCTTTTTTTCTTATGGATGTTTCCGATGTATTTGTTGGAGCATACCCCTTTTAAAGCGTGAGGATATATAAATATAGAGTTTCTCTTTTAAGAAGTAACAAAGTAAGAAATAATACAAGACCAGTTTTTTTGCTAATAAAACAACCGATATCTATTTTCAGTTGATTCTTAATAATTTCCAAAGTAATTCTATTCTCATCGCGTCTTATTTCTATACCAAAAGATTTATATAGCATTGCTTCCAAGAAAAAATTGAGTGCCATGGAAAAAGAAGGTGATTTAGTACATACTGATGTAGATCTTCTTTTAGAATTAGTTTCCCAGCGTAAAGAAATTAGTGTTGAAGAAGCAGCAGCTGCCCTTAACTTGCCAATAAAAACGGTTGAAAGCCTCGCTGATTATTTGGATGAAGAAGGGCTACTCACAATCCAGTACAAGCTAACAACCGAGTATCTTGTCTATATTGATCGTGAAGAAAACCAAAAACAGCTGCGACGAAGTGAAGAACATCTTGAGTCCCTTTTTGCTGCACTCAAAGAGGATTTTTCTAAAGGGTTACGCTATATTAGTGATGGTGATTTTAGCCAAGCGCACTTGTTTTATAAAAAGATCAATAATGACATCAAGCAGATACATAAAGAGCTTAAACTTGATTCAAAAAAATTTCCCCATCTTGATACCCTTAATTTTATCGTCCGACTTGAAAACATTGAGCATTTATTAGATCATGTCAATAACCTGATCGAAAAAAATGAAGAGCAGCGGGTTATTGCAGCCTTCAACCGCATTGACCAAGAAATTAAAAGCGTTTTCCAAGATTTACATACGCTTTACCACGCAGCGACTGCAAGCCACAGTCAAGAAGGAAAGACAGCTACAGACAGTCAACGCCCAGATTTTCGCAAAGAACTCCAAAAAAAGTTAGAGGAAACACGTGCCTACAACCAAGAACCAACACAGCCACCTGCTGCCGGAACACAACGGTTGACAGAAGCAGGAGATCTCCAAGGTGCACTTGCTACGTTACAAACCATTTCTGGGGAACCACTTGCTTTTGACCGCTATTTTGAGCAGGCTGCTGAACTCCTCGCTCAAGGAAAACCTGAGGAAGCAAAGCGGTTGTATGAACAATTGCAGGAATCAGTCTCATCATATACCCATGCCTATGCTACCCGCCGGCTAGAACTAAAAAAGAAACTGCTAGAACTGCACCAACAGCTTGAAGCACACCAGGCAGAGCAAGTATTGGTATTGCTTGAAAAGAAAAAAAAAGAAGCAGACGAATTGTTTACTGCATTTACCACAGCATACCAACAAAAAGACCTCCAGGCAGCAAAACAATATTTTAACCTCATTAATACGCTTTTCAAAGAGCTTCCGGATGATTTGCTCACACTGCGGGTAGAACTTGAAACCAGAATCATCACTGCCCACGACCAGCTCCTCATGCTTGAGCAGGAGATTTACAATGCTGCCTTAGCAGAACACACTGAGCAGATTAACACCCTCCTTGAACAAGGAAAGACTGCATTAGAAGCAAATAATCTTTCCCATGCTGTGCAATGCTACCACCAAGCAAAAGAACATTACCAACAAATTCCCGATGGGTACCTCAACGAAAAAGTTGCGCTTCAAGAAAAAATTTTTTCCTATTACAAAATGCTGATGCAGGTGTATAAAGAAGACAGCCATTTTGTGTTCACACGGCTTTCCCACCAAATTCTGATCCTGTGCGATGAATTTGATGCATTGCTACAACAGCGCAACCTTGAAAAAGCAGCACCCTTGCTGATCAGCATTGAAGAACACTTTAAGATGCTGCCAGAAGGGTTCTTAGCTGAACAAAATAAACTGGAAAAAGCAAAGGTGAAGATTATTTTAGATTCAAACGCGCTGTTCGTGCCACTCCAATTTAAAATCGACATCTTCGAAGAATTGAGAGGCCTTTTGAAGGCAAACATCGAGCCAATTTTACTCTCAAGCGTTCGACAAGAACTTGAAAAGCTTACAAAATACGGCACGCCAAGTATGCGCAAAAAAGCAGCTTACGCATTACAGTTAGCTGAAAAATGCAGATTAATCAAGACAGACGAGAATTTTGCTTCTCCAGACGATGCCATATTCAAATGTGCCAGCAAATGGAAAACTCCGGTGTTTACGAATGACAGAACGTTGAGGAAGAAGTTAAGAAATATAAGTGTGCCAGTTATTTATGT
>JAWAQC010000080.1:0-4850 GCA_038894115.1 Candidatus Woesearchaeota archaeon
GCAGGGGATCACGCACTATGGATAGTCCGCTTGTTCTTACCACAGTGCTTAATCCAAAAGAAGTTGATGACATGGCACACGGCCTGGATATTGCAGGCTTTTATCCGTTAGAATTTTATGAAGCAGCATGCTCATTTAAAAACCCATGGGCAGTGCATATTGACCAAATTAAGCACATGCTGGGGACACCCAAACAATACGAGGGGTTTAAATTTACCCACGACACCACAAATAGTAATGAAGGAAATTTGATATCTGCCTACAAGGTCTTGCCTTCTATGAAAGAAAAACTGGAAGGCCAAATGAAACTAGCCACAAAAATCCGAGCAGTTGATGATACGTTTGTGGCTGATTTAGTGATTCAAAAACATTTTCTCAAAGATATCTTGGGCAACCTGCGCAAATTTTCCCAGCAACAGTTTCGCTGTGTGAATTGTAATGAAAAGTTTAGGCGCCCTCCGCTTGCAGGCAAATGCCCAGCCTGTGAAGGTAAAATTATTTTTACGATTTCTGAAGGTTCAATTATTAAATATTTAGAGCCTTCACTTGAACTTGCTTCTGTCTTTAATGTTAATCCCTATATCAAACAGACACTGGATTTAGCAAAGCTGCGAATAGAAAGTGTATTTGGCAAAGAAAAAGAAAAACAGGTTGGGCTTGGAAGCTGGATTTAAGTGCCTGTATCCTGCCTTGATAATTTTTTAGGTTGCAGGATTTTCTTCTTTACTACGCTGCTTTTTTTTGATTTTAAGGATTAGCGTTTTTTGTGTTTGATTCTTGGTTTTTGTTTTTCTTGCTGTTTTGGTTTTGCTTTTGTTTCTTTTTGCTTATCCTCAGCTAATGCTGCATGGGCAGCGGCAAGTTTTGCAATAGGCACTCGATAGGGGCTGCAAGAAACATAATCAAGCCCTGCACGATGACAATACATTACTGATGAAGGTTCCCCTCCATGTTCTCCGCAAATTCCAACTTTTAGTTGAGGAGAGGTTGTTTTCCCTTTGCTTACTGCCATTTCAATAAGTTGGCCAACTCCTTTTTGGTCAAGCACTTGGAAGGGGTCTTCCTCAAGTAACCCTTTTTCAACATATTCAGGGATAAACTTGCCCACATCATCTCTTGAAAATCCAAAGGTCATTTGTGTGAGGTCATTAGTGCCAAAACTAAAAAATGATGCTTCTTTAGCTATGGTATCTGCCAGGAGTGCTGCGCGGGGAACCTCAATCATGGTTCCAATAAGGTAATTGATTTTTGTTCCTGCAAGAACCTTTTGGGCAACGTCTTTGATAATTACTGCTTGATGCCTAAATTCTGCAACATCGCCAACCAATGGGATCATAATTTCAGGAGCCACAGGGATTCCTTTTGCAGCAACGTCTTTTGCAGCTTCAAAGATGGCTTCAGCTTGCATTTGCGTGATTTCAGGATAGGTAATGCCAAGCCTGCAACCCCGATGCCCAAGCATAGGATTGACTTCGTGCAACTCTTTGATTTTTTGTTTAAGGTATTCTTCTTTTACTCCTTGCTCTTTGGCAATGCTGGCAATTTCTGCAGGGTCTGTGGGTAAAAATTCATGGAGTGGGGGGTCTAGCAGGCGGATGGTAATAGGTTTTCCAGCCATGACTGTAAATAACCCAATAAAGTCTTGTTTTTGGTAAGGCTTGATTTTTGCAAGCGCTTTTTTTCTTCCTTCAAGGTTGTGGGCAAGAATCATTTCGCGCATTGCCCTGATTCGTTGGCCTTCAAAAAACATATGTTCTGTCCTGCATAGACCAATTCCTTCTGCACCAAATTGCAAGGCAATAGACGCATCTTTTGGGATATCAGCATTGGTGCGAACTCCCAGGCGTTTGTACTTGTTTGCCCATCCAAGCAAGGTTGCAAATTCTTGGGTCATGGTTGGTTCAATCGTAGGGATGGTTCCTGCATACACCTCTCCTGTGCTTCCATCAAGCGTAAGATAATCTCCTTCATGAAAAACAGTGCCAGCAATGGTAACAATTCGTTTTTCTTCATTGACTTTTGCTTCTGCACATCCTGCAATGCAGCATTTTCCCATCCCCCGGGCAACGACAGCTGCGTGGCTTGTCATGCCTCCGGTTGAGGTAAGAATTCCTACAGCAGCATCCATGCCAATAAGGTCTTCAGGGCTGGTTTCAGAGCGCACTAAAATGACAGGCTCAGCTTTGCGTTTCATTGCAACTGCGCTTTCATTGTCAAACGCAATTTTCCCTACTGCTGCACCTGGCGATGCAGGCAACCCTTTGGCTAAGGGCTTATGCTTTTTTTTGGCAATAGGATCAAGCTGTTTATGCAGCAACTGGTCAAACTGCTCTGGTTTAATGCGTAAAATTGCAGTTTTTTCATCAATGATTTTTTCTTTAACAAGGTCGACTGCAATTTTTACAGCAGCTTGCGCAGTGCGCTTAGCATTTCTAGTTTGCAGCATATAGAGTTTGCCTTCTTCAATCGTAAATTCCATGTCCTGGACATCTTTGTAGTGCAGTTCAAGTTTTTTGTAAATGGCAGTCAATTCATCATACACTTTAGGCATTTGTTCTTTGAGTTTTTCTATCGGTTGTGGAGTTCTAATCCCAGCAACAACATCTTCTCCTTGCGCATTGATAAGGTATTCACCATAGAGCACCTTTTCACCAGTTGCAGGGTCTCTAGAAAAGCAAACACCAGTTCCAGAGCGTTCTCCCATATTGCCAAAGACCATTGCTTGAATATTGACAGCAGTGCCTTTTAGACCTTTAATGTTGTTAAGTTTGCGATAGGCAATAGCACGCTCGTTGTTCCATGAGCCAAAAACAGCTTCGATTGCCATCCAAAGCTGTTGGAAAACATCTTGCGGGAATTCCTGAATTGGTAAAGATGTTACACTAGACAATCCCGTTTTTGGTTGTTTTGAGAAGTGTTTTTTGATATGTTGTTTATAGGATGCAACCAGTTCTTTAAGGTCAGTAGGAGTCAATTCTGTGTCATAAACCACTCCTTTAGTTTCTTTTTTTTGTTCAAGGATTTTTTCAAATCCATCAATACCCATAACAACATCTCCAAACATTTGGATTAATCTTCGGTAGCTATCCCATGCAAATCGTTCATTGCCGGTCTTTTTTGCAAGTGCCAAAACAATAGTGTCATTAAGCCCAAGATTAAGAATTGTGTCCATCATTCCGGGCATTGAAGCAGCAGCTCCACTGCGCACAGAAAGAAGCAATGGGTTTGTAGGATCTCCAAATTTTTTACCCATAACTGTTTCTAATGTTTTGAGTGCTTTTTCAACTTGAGGTTTTACACTACTTGGAATTTTTTTCCCAACAGCATAATAATCTTCACAGGCTTGCGTAGTAATGGTAAATCCAGGTGGGACAGGAATTCCAAGCCAAGCCATTTCAGCAAGATTTGCCCCTTTGCCACCTAACAAATCTTTCATTTCTTTTTTACCTTCTGTTTTACCAGCACCAAAAAAATACACATATTTTTGTTGCATGTCTTTTCACCCCTCCAAGTTCCAGTATCCCTTATTTTTTATTTCTTTTATTTATCTTTTCTTTCTATTTTAAAATTATTTTTAAATAGAACCATAACCATTTTGTTTTTTCTTTGTTGTCCGTTACTTATTATTTATGTTTAACTCCTTTACATTTATCTTTAATTTCACTATCTTTCTACTACCTCTAACTAAGGATAATGTTATTATTTTTATAAGCTATGTAAATAGAGTAATGATTGAAAAATGATAAAAAAATGATTAAAAGAGATTGAAAAAACTTTAAGACATAGTGTTGTTTTGGAGATTTTTGGTTATGTAGTTTCTTATGCCGCTTCATTTCTTTATATTATGGATGATTCTACTAAAAAAGTATAACAACCACTTAAAAGAAAACAAATATATAGTGGTTCTACTATTCCAAAATACCAAAAAACCATCTTTTTATTAATTTGTATGTATTTCTCTTGGTGGGGTGATTTATATTCAGAGGCTTAAAAAAACCCAAATAAAAATTTTTCATTCTACGCTGTTTGAAAACAAAGATTCAATGTATGGGGTTTTGGAGCTTTTAAACAAAAACGAAGATGTTTCTGAAAATAAGCTGGCAAAAGTGCTTAAATGCGAAATGACAGCAGTACGCAATAATTTATATGAGCTTAATAGATTAGGGGTAGCCCAATTTAAACGAAAAAAGGATGAAGAATTTGGGATATACACTTATTTTTGGAAAATTAACAATGCTGAAGTAAAAGCAATTACCAAAAAACGATTGCAAGAGCAAATTGAGCAATACAAGTTTCTTGTTGAAAAATACACCCAGAAAATTTATTTTACCTGTGAAAATGAATGTATGAAGCTAGAATCAGAACATTGTATGGAAATCAATTACCTTTGTCCTGAGTGTGGAAAATTGCTTTCTCAAATGCAAACTGATAAAAAAGCAATCAAAGAGTTAAAAGAAAAAATCAAGCAAACCAAAGAAAAAATTAAAATTATTTCAAAAGAATAATCGGATTCTTCTTTCTTACCTATAGCTTTTATTATTTTTTGTTTTATTTTTCTATTTTATTTTTCTTTACCTTATTTCATTCTTTTTGGTAAACTTTTTTTTTATATTAAACGCCATCTTTACTTTAATAGAAGGACATAACATTCTTTTTTACCCTTATTTTTTACCATTTTGGTTTAGGAAAAAACTTAGGAAAAGAAATATCTAAAAAACAAATAGGAAGAAGGAAGAAAAATAAGAAGAATCTTGGTTTATTGTTGATGTTTGTTATCCTTTATTTGCGGCCTTTTTTCTGTTGTTGTTTTTTGTTGGCCATCTGCTCAAGTTTACTTTCAATCAGTCTTT
>JAWAQC010000081.1:0-1066 GCA_038894115.1 Candidatus Woesearchaeota archaeon
AAAATATTGGAGTAACGCAAGACAAAGCATTGACATATTCATCCTAGATAATAGCAATAAAAGTAAGAGTGCTAATCGTTAAAAAGGTGCTAAATAGTTAAAAGGATGCAGTAAAACCGATGGATTGAAACGTTTGTGGAAAAGGGATGATGGCATTCATATAACAAAACAACCAGAAGTAATACTCCCTGTATACAGATATCAATAAACCCAAAGATACTAAGAGGATCAAAGATACAAAGTGTAGGAAAAAGCGTCCCCGCCCGGATTCGAACCGGGGACCTGTCGGTTAACAGCCGACCGCTCTAACCGCTAAGCCACGGGGACATAACGTTTTAAAGGATAAAAAGTAGGTTTAAATAGTTTTCTTTTTTTGCAGAGAAAGACCAGCAACGAGTAAGCAAGGGTAAGTATTGTAAGAAAGAGAGTCTAGGCCTATTAAAAAACCACAAAAATGATGAAAAAGAGCTTTAATAGAAAAACCCTAAGAAAAGAAATCATTCAGCCTCCACTAGCAATGAAGAAAGAAATTGAGAAAGTGACATGATAAAAACCTCTGATGACCAAAGATCATGATGCCCATACCCTTCAACAATAACCAGCTTCTTTTTGGAAGAAGTTAGCTGGTGATATAAACGAGAACTGTGTCTAGCTGAAATGACAGTATCATTAGAACCATGAATTAGGAGGAGAGAAGCAGTACTATTGCTCAACCAATGAGCAGGCAAATACTGCTCAGTAAGAAGCAAATCAACAGGAACCATCCAATAGATTTCTTTAGCAACATCTGCAAAAGAAGAAAATCCAGAAACAAGGATAAGCCCATCAATGTTATCCTGTGCCGCATGGTAACTTGCTGGTCCTACACCTAAACTTTGCCCATAGACCACAATTGTTGAATATCCTTGCGCTTGAAGATAGGAGATAACTGCATCAACATTGGCAAGAATGCCTTCAGCGGAAGACCGCTGAGTATCAGCAGCATAACCTTGATACTCAACAAAAAGCAAAGAGAGATTAAATTGCTCAAAAAGGGGGAGGGTATAATGTAAATCACAGGCAGATT
>JAWAQC010000081.1:1076-4765 GCA_038894115.1 Candidatus Woesearchaeota archaeon
TACACAACCAGGACGGCATCAGGATGACGGGCAAAAAAATAAAATCGAGTACCTAAATACTCATCAGGAGAAAACTGCGGCAGTGCGGCACAATCATAAAATGAATTTGCTGGTGGTTGGTATATCAAACGTGACTGCGAAAAGAATAAAAAACAGCAAAAAAGCAAATAGGCAAAGAAAAGGACAAAAAGCAAAAAGAGAGGGGAAGTGCGACCCTGCATCGAAACAGAGCTCTTTTTCTGAAATGCATGAAAGTGCTGAGGGATGCGCAAGACCATCAAGATCACCGAAAAAAACGCTGCTTGCCAGCGGATTAGCTGCGTGGCTGCAAGGCTATATGCAACAATTGCTCAACCCCAACAAGGTGGCCAGCACCTAAAATAACCAGAATACGATGCTCTGGATGTTGACGATGATACGTAAGCAATGCCTTGGCAATGTGTTGGTTACGCTGCTCAATAAGAATCGCATAAAGTTCTGGATACCATTCCTGGATAAGATGTAAAGCCTGAGCAACAAATGCTGGAGATGGAGCCGCAGAAAGATCTGCAGTGTGCAGGCTTGGCATAGACTGGTTTTGTGCAGAAAAAAAACCTTTTATGGTTACCCAAAGCATACGACATTTTTTCCTGAAGGGAATACCACTAATTGCTCGCAGGGTCACGGAAATGTCTTGGTCTACTAAAAGAATTCTCTTTTTATTTTTCTTTGCAAGCCAAAATCCAGTAAGCATATCAATCCCAGGCTCAGTATTAAGTACTTTTCCAATACGCCGACTAAGAAAGCGACCAAGTAGTGCGAACAAAAACCCAGCAATGCCTGCCTTTCGTAGCAATGCCCAATACGAAGTACGGCGTTGAGGGTGCAACAGTGCAGAAAGACGATGGGAATCAAGTTCAAGCGCGATAACATCAGGCTGGTACTGAGAAAACATGTGCTCAATTTCTTGGGCACTGCCTCTAGCAAGGTGCGAAGTACCCAAAAGCAGGATGTTAGGATGGGGCTGGAGGTACATATAAGAGGGAGTAACATTGGAAAGTATATATACGTTTGGATACAAGAGGTTTGATAAAAACCTGCAGAGAAACAAAAACAAAAAGACAGTATGTTGCACAAGAATCAGCTACAAGATACCTCTGCTAAGAAAGCAGCGTAGAAAGAAAAAGGAAAAGAATGAACGATATATGTCATTACTATATGAGAGTTAATAAAGTATATATAGTCCAGAACCGAGAACAATGAATATGGAATTCAAAATTAAAACGTTTGCACCAGGGTACTACCATTATAGTGAGGATGAAATCAGTATTGCGTATAAATTCTCAAAAGAGGCATTAAAAGAGTTTGGAAAATTCGTAAAATCAGTGGTCATTTTTGGAAGTTTAGCAAAACAGCACGCCCTAGCCAAGAAAAAAACAGGTGACATCGATATTTTATTGATTGTGGATGATGTATCGGTTATTGTAACCCAGGAATTACTGCAAACGTATGACTTACTCTGCGCAAAAATAAGCCATCAAGTCTCTC
Organism: Candidatus Woesearchaeota archaeon; assembly: GCA_038894115.1. Classification (GTDB taxonomy): domain Archaea; phylum Nanobdellota; class Nanobdellia; order Woesearchaeales; family JAWAQC01; genus JAWAQC01. The sequence continues at coordinate 2,604 of JAWAQC010000081.1, forward strand.
CAAGAATCCACCTCACAACCTTACCCTTCACCAGTTTTTGGGAATTTGCGCGTGCCGGAGACCCACTAGTTATTAACATCCTTCGTGACGGAATGCCCCTTTTTGACACAGGATTTTTCTCACCGCTCCAAAAATTATTGTATCAAGGAAGGATACGGCCTACTGAAGAAAGTATTTGGGCATACTACTCCCGATCTCCAAAAGATCTTGCAAGCGCGAAGGGCCACTTGCTCCAAGCATGCATTGACTTGTATTGGGCGTGCATCAATGCTGCCCATGCTGCGCTGATGAGACTGGGAGAAATTCCACCCAGTCCAGACCACGTAGCAGACATGCTTGAGAATAAGCTCGTACGCACGAAACTTCTTGACAAACAGTATGTGCATACCTTCAAAATCCTGTACAAACTACAAAAAATGATTGTCCATAGAGAAATCGAGGAAATTACAGGACAACAGTATGATACCTACTACCGTGAGGCAGAACAGTTCGTCAAAGCGATGGAGAAAATAGTGGACAAACCTACCCCACAGCACCAAAAACATACCTAACCATACAGACCAGTAACAAGAGGGGTAAAGAAAAAAAGCAAACCAATGCCAAGCAACAAGAAAGAAGCAACCACTTTAAAAGGACAATAAAACTTTTTAATCTCGCACAGATTATGCCTAAACGGATATCCAAAAACAGTTCAAAAAAGATATCCAGAGGAGGTGCTGCAAACAAAAAGCACCGCAAAAAAACAGAAAAGGGGGATCCTCAATTGCACTTACTGAAGAAGAAATACTCTTGCAAAATTTTGAGAAGCTAGAATCCCTTGCAAACGAAATTACAGAGCAAAAATCGCCATTCCAGGAGGGATTCCTAACAACCCAAGAGAAAAAAAAATTGCTCCTCATGGGATTTATCGTTGAGAAATTGGGGAGCTGGAACCATGATGACTGGCTAGATCTTCTCCTACGACTCGAGGAGCAGCACATTATCGAGCCCCATGAAGCGATCGGGAAAGAACTTGAATTCTTAAAAACAGAATACTATGTTAATCGCGAACGATTTATGCGTGAGTATGAGCACCTCCAAGAGAAAATGAAAGAGTCACGACGGCAAAAAAAACTGCTTGACGAGCGCATCCACGACTTAAGTAAAACCCTAGAACTGATGGAGCAAAACAAACTCCTCCTAGAAAAAAAAGAGCAGCGAGTCAAGGAATTCCTAGAAAAAGTTGAGCAGGAGAAGGCACAGCTGTATGCAGAGCGGCAGACACTCCAAGCAAAAACTGCAAAACTGCAAGAAAAAGAGACACTCCTCTATGACAAAGAGCAAGAACTCACTGAACGAGAGCAGCTAGTGCAAGCAAAACAAGAACAGATACACACGCTTCGAAAAGAGGTAGAAGCACTCCAGTACGACCTACGCATTAAAGAGCAGCAACTGCTTTCTAAAGAAGAGCACATTGAAATCCGACTCAAAAAACTCAAGGAAGAAACCGCCCACTGGCAAAAAAAACGTGATAGTGTTGAAAAGGAATTAAGCGTCCTGCAACAGCAAATGCAGGTCTTTGCAAAAAAAATGGAACTTGAAGAGCGCCAGCTCTCCCAACGATTTGCAAAATTGGAGCAATACAAAAAAGACCTTGACGAACGTGAGCAAGAACTGAAACGAAAAGACCAGCAACTCCACCAAGAAGAGATACGCAACCGTATGGAGCAGCAGCGCCTAGAAGTGCTTGCTGTTGAATGGGAAACAAAAAAGCGCCACCTCAACGAGCAGGAGGCAGAATTCCACCAACGAAAAGAAAGTTTGCAAATGCAAGAAGCAGAGCTTGCCAAGCGGGAAGCTGCATGCAAGGACATGGAACGGCGCATCCAAGAAAAACTGCTGGAAATTGCTAAGCGCCATGAGCTTGCAGAAAACAAAATTCAAGAGCTCAAACAAGAGCAGGAATTGGTCCAGCGACAGCAAAAAGAGCTTGCCGCGCAAGAGAAACGATTCCTGAGAAAAGAAAGTGACCTTGACATTGAGAAAAAAGAACTTGAAAAAGAAAAAGAACGCATTAAAGCCTATGAGCAGCACTTAAAAAGCATTGCACACAGCCAAGAAAAGCGAAAAAAAGAGCTAGAGCAACTCCACCGAGAACTTGAACAAGCCAACGGGCAAATCAA
>JAWAQC010000082.1:0-4670 GCA_038894115.1 Candidatus Woesearchaeota archaeon
CATTGAAAATGCAATCAAGCAAAAAAAACTTGGGCGTGAAGAGCTGGTTCAACTCTACGACAGCCATGGCATTGACCCCCAGCAAGTAAAAGAAGCAGCCTTGCAACAAGGCATACAGGTCTCCATCCCTGATGATTTTTATGCTCTGGTAGCCCAGCGTCATGAACACACTAATGTCCTGCAAACAAAAAAAGAAATTCCTTTTGCAACTGAAGGCCTTAGTCCAACTGAACTTCTCTATTATACTGATTATTTACTCACTGAATTTTCAGCACGTGTTGTTTCGATTCAAGGAACGATGGTAGCACTTGACAAAACTGCGTTTTATCCAACCTCTGGAGGACAAATTCACGATCTTGGAACCTTGCAAGGCATCGCTGTGATTGATGTCATCAAAAAAGAGGGAGTAGTAGTGCATGTGCTTGCCCAGCAACCAACCTTTCCAGTCGGCAGCATCGTCAAAGGAAGTATTGATCGGCAACGCCGCATTCAAGTTGCCCAACACCATACCGGTGCCCACATTCTAAATGCTGCAGCACGAGCAGTGCTTGGCAACCATGTCTACCAAGCCGGTGCAGCAAAAACACCAGAAAAAGCGCGCCTTGATATTACCCATTATGATTTGCTAAGCAGCAAACAATTGCTTGCAATCGAAGCCGCTGCAAACGCACTTATCAAGCAAGCAATTCCAGTCGAGAAAGAAATCATTCCACGAGAAGTAGCAGAGGAACGGTACGGCATGCGCATCTACCAAGGAGGATTTGTTCCCGGAAAAAACCTGCGCATTGTGCGCATCGGCGACCACGATATTGAAGCTTGCGGTGGAACGCATTTGAATAATACCTCAGAAGCAATCTTGTTTCGCATTATTGGAACCACCAAAGTTCAAGATGGTGTAATTCGTATTAACTATGTATGCGGCCAGCGTGCACTAACCTACACCCAAGAAGAAGAAGCATTGCTTACCCGGCTGTGCGCATACCTTGGCAACGACGACAAATTTATGATTCCTGCACTTGCAACTACACTGTTTGAACACTGGAAAGAAGCAAAAAAATGTGCAACTAAAGGTGAGCGTGTTCCCAGAAGTCTGCTGAGGCTTTCAGCACCAGCATCTGAACGATACGAGCAAAATGATATCCTTGCAAAAACCAGCGAGATCCTAAGCACCCAACAAGAACATCTTGAAAAAACAGTGCTCAAATTCAAGCAGCAACTCGAAGAATGGTGCAGGAGCGAAATCTAACAGCAACAAAAAAAGCCGCTCAATCGATCAACATAATACTGAGGAAACAGCCATGGCATTACACCATCTCCAACACATTGACCCCAAGATTCACGCAGCACTCTGTCAAGAACTTGAGCGCCAACGTAATGGCATAGAACTCATTGCTTCTGAAAATTTTGTTTCGCGTGCTGTGCTTGAAGCAACCGGCAGCATCCTCACCAACAAATACGCTGAAGGATTGCCAAACAAACGCTACTATGGAGGCAATGAATACATTGATGTGGCTGAACGCCTTGCAATCGAGCGGGCAAAAGCACTCTTTGGCGCAGAGCATGCCAATGTGCAGCCTCATGCAGGAAGCCAAGCAAATATGGCAGTCTTCTTTGCGTTGCTTGAACCTGGCGATACCATTTTAGGCATGGACCTAGCAGCAGGAGGGCATTTAACCCATGGCTCAAAAGTAAATTTTTCAGGTAAGCTTTACAAAGCAGTCTCGTATGGAGTCAATGCTGATGGATACCTTGATATGGAAAGCGTGCGCGCAATTGCACGCAAAGAAAAACCCAAGCTCATCATTTCAGGGTTTTCTGCCTACCCACGAACATTGGACTTTGCTGCATTTGATGCAATTGCCAAAGAAGTGGGAGCATACCACCTTGCAGACATTGCCCATATTGCAGGAATTGTTGCTGCAGGATACCATCAAAATCCTTGCCCCTATGCAGATGCAGTAACCACAACAACCCATAAAACCTTGCGCGGGCCTCGCGGTGCAATCATTTTATGCAAAGCAGTGCATGCCCAGGCAATTGACAAGGCAGTGTTTCCCAGAATGCAAGGCGGGCCGCTGGAGCATGTAATTGCGGCAAAAGCAGTCGCATTCCATGAAGCATTGCAGCCAGCATTCAAAACCTATATCAAGCAAGTCCTTGCCAACGCAAAAGCATTAGCTACTGCATTGCAAAAGGAAGGCATTCACCTAGTGACCGATGGCACTGACAATCATCTGCTCTTGGTTGATTTGCGCAGCACGGGCAAAGGGGGCAAAGAAATAGAAAAAGCATTGGAAGATGCAGGCATTTACACCAACAAAAATATGATTCCTAATGACCCACGAAAACCCACTGACCCCAGTGGCATCCGGATTGGCACACCAGCAATGACAACCAGAGGAATGAAAGAAAAAGAAATGGAGCAAATAGCAAGGTGGATTGCGACAGTCATCAAGCATCCAACTCCAGAAACAACACAAAAAGTTAAGCAAGAGGTACGCACGTTCTTGCAGCAGTTTCCCTTGTATCCTGGGTTAGAGTATTAGTAGTAGAGATAGAGAAGAAACACAGGAAAAGAAAGCAGAAAGATAAAAAGAAAGACAAAAAAATACAACAGCACAGAATAAAAGGTGCAGGTAAAAAACAATCACTACCAGTACACATCACGATAATTGCCAAGTACCTGTTTAAACGGCGTGTCTTTCCCCACAATTTTAATGGTTTCTTGGGTCATATCCACCAGAGTGTCTTTCATTCCACTATTCTTAGGATTACAAAGATAATGCTCTATTGTAATTGTTCTTGGCTCAATATGAAATGGCTTATCGAAATATTTGACACCACCATCCTGAAAGGTAAGCACATATTTATGGTATTGGTTTTCATTGACAATAGGGTCAAACACAAGAATCTCAAGCTTTTGATGTTCTTTTGCCTGCTGAAGCAAGACATCAATAGTTAAGTCATTGACAAGAGTATAATAGCCCTTCATGGCATAATACGCCCACAGATGCTTAGAATTAGATTCATGTTGTGAGGTAAAAGCATCATACGCTTTTTTTTGAAGCATGTTGGAAAGTTGAATTGTTTCTAAAGTACCTTTAGCATTCAGGTTCCAAGAATCATTATCAGTATAGGAACGAACAGCTTTTTTTTGCTTAGTAACACCAGAAATGTTATTTGTTAATGCCTCGTACAAGTGTTCTGGCGAATTATACGCTGTTTCAGAATAGAGTGATACTTGAGGAGGGGGAAAAACATAAGACGGCTGCTCTTTATCAGAAACACAGCCTGTGCCTCCCAAGAGGCTTGCAGTTAATAACATGGTGAGATACCTTTTTTTTGTTGCTAAAACAAGTTCTTGTATTTTTGAATAATTTATCATATTCACCTACACCTCGTTTTTTATAATGCGTCAAAAGCTTTTAATCAAGAGATTTTTATCCTTTCAAATCCTATTCTTTAAGTTGCTTAAGCAAATGCTCTGCAGCGACTTCAAGATAATCTTTTCCTCCATAGCTAATAAGAATATCTTTAGCATTTTGGATAAATGGCTCATAAACCATCAAAGGAATGTTTCCTGGCTTAGCATCAGCGTACTGAAATGAACCGTTTTTGAGCTCATGATAGGAACGAAGATGCTCAAATGAAGTTCTTATATCACCAAGATATTGTAAGCGATTTTCATATCCGCAAAGCAAGTTTGCTGCATAGCCACCCATAGCGATGGTTAATGCCTGCTCAAGTCCGTCTTGTGTTTTGGGAAATATATTAGGAATCTCAACGAAGTAATAGTTTCCATCAGTTAAAATCTCTGCTGAAATCCCATAATGCGCAGCAACAAGGTAATGCCCAAGCTCATGAATTACCATCTGTTTTTGTAAATCATCAGTTCGTGGTGCCATTCAAAGTTCACCCCCTCAAACATCATATAAACATAAACCTAAAACTTTGTTGACGAATTATTTGTTCAGATATCGCTGGTAAAGATTAACAAATGAGGTTTTAATAGAACCAACAACACGGTTTCCAGTAGCTGCTGCCAAATCCTTATACAGGGCAAATGCAGTGAGTGCATCAACTCCACTTTCAACTGCCATTTGAAGATTTCCACCAATAGTATTTTTAATATCAATACCCCCTAAAAAATCCAAAATGCTGATAACCCCTGCAGTAGTATATGCTGCAATTTTCCAATCCCTATCCTTGATTAAATAATTTGCAGTTAATGCTGTTGCAGAGCTAATGCCATTTGCATAGTGAGTAGTTAAGGGAACAAAACTGCCAACAACATTAGCACCATACAGGATATTTCGGTTTTTAGGATCAGTAAGCACTTCATCCAGAGCCATTAGAGCATCACCTTATTGTTTTAACACACCTTGTTGTTTTAACCATTATTTTTCAAATGCATAAACAATAACGATAATCATAAAGAGATAATCATAAAGAGATAAAAAACAAGAGTAAAATAAAAATTTACTATTTAATAGTAATAACTAATATATAAACTTTTCTCTTTAAAGATATACAAACTAATATATAAACTTTTTCATCGAATCATTAAAATACTTAATAAAGGTCGGCTAATTTTGTTTTAAATAGGGTTTGATCAAGATAACTATAACATGACTAATGTTGGAATATTGAATTTTTATTTATTATTGATG
>JAWAQC010000083.1:0-4646 GCA_038894115.1 Candidatus Woesearchaeota archaeon
TCTGGAATGAAAAAAAGAGGAGAAAAGAAGAAATTGAGCATGTATGGAAAAAAAATAACATCCATGTAGACATTAATGATGCTGCACTTTATACCTGGCTCCTTCTTGAAAAAATAGAGGAACAGCGAAGCAAAAAACCAACACTTGCACCCTTGACGTATGATTTGCTCTATGAAATAGGAAAATATCTTACTCCTTATTTTTTTCCTGGTCTACCTGAGGCATTCGCTCACCTTAAAAAAATACCACAACAGCATCCTGAATGGAAAAAAGAAGGTATTGAAGTGCAAGTCATTGCAATTAGTGCAGGATTAGGCCCTCTGCTACGTGGCAGTGGTCTTGGGGCCGTCATTGACAAAATCTATGCCTGTGAATTTTTAACCAATCAGGAGGGAATAATCACCAGTTGCATTGCCCCGCTTTCTGATACTGAAAAAACCCGCTATTACTTTAAAACCAAAAAAGAGCCCTATGAAGTTAATGACAAAATTCCACCCTCGGTATTGCAAGCCAAGCCAGAGCATATGATCGTTCTAGGTGATGGCCCTACCGATATCCCATTATTTAGCACTGCTCAACAGCAAGGGGCTATCTGCCTTGCAGTGTATGAATCGGAAAATACAAAGTCACTACATAAAGCAATTACACTTCGCCAACAGGATCGGATATTTAATTTTTTTGAGGCAGATTATCGCCCAAAGAGCAGTTTAATGCAGTTTATTACCTATTCTATTGAACAGTTTTGTGAAAACATTGTAAAAAACAAAAAAAGAAGTTATGATGAACTTGTAAAAAAAGCAGTGAGTTTACGTGATGAATAACAACAGAAAGGTAATATCTGTGATTCAATGCGCTAAACACTTTTAAATTTGCACTACTATGGATGGCAATATTGGCAAGAAATAAAAAGGATTGAGAAAAACCAAAAATTTTAAAAAGTGGGAGAAGCAAGAGTAAGGATGATGCCAAATAAGCAATCGATCCCACGTGTAATGTCTACCCAGCATCCTGATAATGTTTTTTTGCCGTTTTTTTCTCATGAAAGCGTTATGAGTGGAGAAGATGAAGTAAAAGAGGCATACTATGCATTTTCTCATCTTGGTGCCCAAGAGCAGCTGTGGGATGTTGAGGGCAAAGAGATTGATAATTATGTTGTGGTTAAACTTCTTTCCAAATATCCCGAGTATTTTAAGCACTATCAGCTTGGTAAAGAGAAATTTTTAACGTTTCGTATCCCTAATCCTGATGTTGAAGCACTTGATGCAAAAATTGTTGGTGAAGTGCTTTTTTCTATCCCGCGCAATTATGATATTGCACAAGCATTTTATGGTAAACTGGAAACAGCACCCATTTTTGAAGTTGTCTTGCCAATGACAACATCTGCACGGCAATTACGCTTAATTAAACAATACTATGAGCAATGCATTGTGCGTGCATCAAGGATTGACTTATTAGAGGATGGCAAGCACGTTAAGGATTGGCTTGGGCAATTTTTACCCCCAACAATTACTGTTACTCCACTCTTTGAAACAAAAGAAGCGATTCTTCATGCTGACAGGATTGTTGAGCAGTTTGTCCGCAGTGAAAAAATTACTGATCAGATGCGTGTGTGGTTTGCAAGAAGTGACCCTGCCATGAATTATGGCTCTGCAGCTGCAGTTCTTTTAGTAAAACTTGGCTTGTGGAAACTATGGAAAAAGCAGCAGGAATTGCACCTTCCTTTGTACCCTATTATTGGGTGTGGGTCTGCACCATTTAGAGGAAATTTTAAGCCAACGAATGTGGAGCATTTACTTCAAGGATATCCAAGTGTCCAAACCTTTACTATCCAATCGTCATTTAAATATGATTATCCTGTTGAACGAGTACAGCAAGCGATAGAAAAAATAACTCGTGCAACGCAAAAAGAGCCATTTCCTATCCCTGAAAAAACTGCAATGGCATTTATTACCGCCATAGAAAAAGAATATACTGCAATGCTCCCACAATTAGCACCTTTGATTAATACGATGAGCAAATTTATTCCAAGCAGAAGAAAACGAAAACTCCATGTTGGTTTGTTTGGTTATGCACGTAGCCATGCTGGGATTCATCTTCCCAGAGCAATTAAATTCTGCGCTACGCTGTATTCTGTTGGAATACCCCCCGAAATACTAGGGCTATCCTGGATGAAAAAAGATGACCTTGCCAAATTAAAAACCATGTATCCGAATGTAGAAAAAGACATGGCTGATGCACTTGCATACTATAATGAACAAAATCTTGCATTGCTCCCTTCTGCAGCAGCAAAAAACATCAAAAAAGCTGCTTCCTTATTTACCTACCAAATAAACCAAGAACATAAAAAGCTTACCACTGCGATTGCAAAAGCATACCAAGAACATGATACGACGCAACTACAGGATCTTGTTCTTAAAGCTGCATCGATACGAAGATTTTTAGGATAATGATGTGTACGTTGGTTTTTCTTATGTATTTACAACACGAATTCTACGCGTAAATACGAATCACTTGAAGACTTCTCACCTAAACAATAGTTAAATAAGAAATTTAATACAGTAATAAGAAATAAAAAAGAAGTCTTAGCAGAAATAAAAATCCAAAAGAAAAATCTATCCTAAGCAAAAAAGAGGTGTTGCAAAAAAAATTTAGTGCAACTTATTCTTCATACATTTCTGCGCATTCTTCTGAACAAAAATTAAACATCTTACCATCAATTTCTTTTTCTACTTTCTGATTTGGCTCAATTAAGCTTCCACAATTCATGCAATAATTTTCATCATCATTATACCCTTTCATAAATCCTTCTTCTTCTGCTGTGATTTCATCATCATCAATGAGCTCTTCGCGGTTTTCGTCATCGTAGACGTTTAAATCATCATCTTCATGGTCGTATGGCATCCTTTTCAACCCCGCTATAGTTAATACTAAAATTGGTAATAGAAGTTATTTAAAAATATTTCTTTTAAAATGGCCACGACAATCTTTTACCAATAAAAAGATACGCTTTTATATATTTAAGGATAGTGAAGCAAAAGTTGTTGAAGAGAAGATGAATACTTTAAAAAGAAACCTTTAAAAATAGAATGGTGATTCCAATTCATATTTTTTACCTGCTGTAGGCAAGAATTTATAAGGAAAAGGATTGCCTCTGTAGCTCAGTGGTAGAGCGTTACCTTGGTAAGGTAAAGGTCGAGGGTTCAAATCCCCCCAGAGGCTTTGGATATTCTTGGTTGCTATTTTTTTCTTGTAGTTTATTACTAAAGAGAATGTTGTGCTATTTCATTTTTGCTGTGTAAAATTATTATGGCTTGGAAATAATCTACTTTTAAGCACTCCTTACTTAGCTTGTTTTACTCTTAAACACCTTTTTTCTTTAATTCATATTGGCTTGGATTGATAAAAAATATCCTATCAATCTATGTTCCAATGAATTCATGCAAAGAGTGTAGAATAGGTAGTCAAAACCAAGAAGTCATCAGCATTGCAACCAACAACCAAAAAAGAACGAAAGATTTATATATTTTAATTACTTATTAGTAGCAATTATGAAATATTATTTAAAGCCTTTTTACAAATATTTGATTAAACAGCAGTTAATGAGTCTGCAGTATCCTTCAGGGCTATTTGGTGCATCGCACAGCAATGTTTCCACAGGATATAACAAAGCTTGGATACGGGATAATCTCTATGAAGCTATGGGATTTGAAAGCCAAGATATTGAAATTATTAAAAAAACCTATGCAGCACTTTTTGATGTTCTACATCGCCATAAAGAAAAAATAGATTGGGCTATCAAAGAAAAACCAAAAGAAAAATACCAGTATATACATGCCAGGTATTGCCCATTTACCTATGACGAATTTTATGAAGATTGGGGCAATAAGCAAAACGATGCAATTGGAGGATTTTTATATAAGGTAGGCGATTTGTACAAAAAAGGCATAATGGTCATTAGGGATAGAAATGACCTTGCAATGCTTCAAAAACTTGTCTACTATCTGCAAAGCATCCAATATTGGCAAGACCCAGACAATGGGATGTGGGAAGAAAATGAAGAATTGCATGCTTCTTCAATAGGAGCATGCTTAGCAGGCCTTTATGCTGTAAAACCTCTTGTTGATGTCCCTAATGTTTTACTTGAGCAAGGAAGAAAGGCATTAGATAGCCTCTTACCAAGAGAATCTCCTACAAAAGAGACTGATTTAGCATTGCTTTCATTGCTGTACCCATATAATATTGTTAGCAAAAGCCAGGCTATTGCAATTCTTTCTAATGTTGAAAAGATATTGGTTAGGCAACGTGGAGTTATTAGATATGTTGGTGATCAATATTATGCGCATAATGGAAAAGAAGCAGAATGGACATTTGGATTATTTCCATACCCCTTAGTATAGTACCCCGACTTCGTGAGGATGTCCGCTAAAGTAGGAAGTTCAGTGTTGAGAACACTGTTTTTGCCTATACCGCGATGTATATGAGGTAAGGTTCCGGTGTAGAGAGCGCCAAAGGATGGCTTTGTCCACGACGCTTGAGCGTTGCAATCTAAAAATAAGATGGAATCTTTTACAAACTCCTCAAGATTGGGTGTTTTAGATTCCGCATTAGGATTGTACATAGGAAGGAAGTCGGCTCTCAAGGCATCT